>JAKSDN010000883.1 GCA_022360075.1 Kiloniellales bacterium
CAGTAGTCATAGGCCGAGAGCCGCTCCTCGTTGAGCCAGACCGCGCCCTCGGCGGTCTTGCCCATCTTCTGTCCGGAGGCGCTTTCGATCAGCGGCGTGGTCAAGCCGAAGAGCTCGGCCTGGTCGATGCGCCGGCCCAGCTCGACGCCGTTGACGATGTTGCCCCACTGGTCCGAGCCGCCCATCTGCATCACGCAGCCGTGGCGCCGCCTGAGCTCCAGGAAATCGTAGGCCTGGAGAATCATGTAGTTGAACTCGAGGAAGGTCAGCGGCTGCTCGCGGTCGAGCCGCAGCTTCACCGAGTCGAAGGTCAGCATCCGGTTGATGGTGAAGTGCCGGCCGACGTCGCGCAGGAAGGTGATGTAGCCGAGTTCGGCGAGCCAGTCGTTGTTGTTGACGACGATCGCATCGCTCGGCCCCGCGCCGAACTTCAGGAACTGGGCGAATATGGCTTCGATCCCGGCCATGTTGGCGGCGATCTGCTCGTCACTCAGCAGCTTGCGCGATTCGTCCTTGCCCGAGGGGTCGCCGACCCTCGTCGTGCCGCCGCCCAGCAGCACGATCGGCTTGTGGCCGGTGTTCTGCAGCCAGCGCAGGGCCATGATCTGCAGCAGGCTGCCCACGTGCAGGGAGTCGGCCGTGCAGTCGAAGCCGATATAGGCGACGATCGGGCCCTCCGCGGCCTTCTTGTCCAGCGCCTCGAGATCGGTGCACTGATGCATGAAGCCGCGTTCGGTGAACGCGCGCAGAAAGTCCGAACGGAGGGCCGTCATCGGTCGTATCCCGTGAAGAATGGGCTTGCGGGGCGTGGGCCGCGCGATTTACCACACTCGGCTGAGCATCTCAATCGAACGGCGGACAGGTGCAGGCACCTTCGATCAGGCCCGAACCGGGCGTCTCTTGGGACAGCGCGCTTTGGGCGGTCGGCCTGATGAGCGGCACCTCGCTCGACGGGGTCGACGCCGCGCTCATCAGGAGCGACGGGCGTGGCTGGGTCGAGACCGGTGCGGCCTTGAGCCGGCCTTACGATGCCGCCTTTCGCGAGGACCTGCGCAAGCTGCTCGGCCAGGCGCGGCCGAGCGAGGCGGTGCTGTCGCCGCTGGTTCGCAAGCTCACCGAGCGCCATGCCGAGGCCGTCGAGGACCTGCTCGCCCAGAGCGGTCTCGCGCCCGAGGCGGTCGGGGTCATCGGCTTCCATGGCCAGACCATCGCCCACGATCCGGCCGCCGGGATCACTTGCCAGATCGGCGACGGCGACCTGCTGGCGGCGTCGACGGGAATCCCGGTGGTTACCGATTTCCGTAGCCGCGACGTCGCCGCGGGCGGGGAGGGGGCGCCGCTCGCGCCGCTCTATCACGCCGCGCTCGCCAGCAAGATCGCGCGCCCGCTCGCCGTCATCAACATCGGCGGCGTCGCCAACGTCACTTGGCTCGGCCCCGGGCCGGACGACCTGCTCGCCTTCGATACCGGGCCGGGCAACGCGCTGCTCGACGACTGGGTGCTGCGCACCTACCACCGCCCCATGGACACCGACGGCGCCCTGGCCAGGGCCGGTCGGGTCCACGAGGACGTGCTCGAGCGCTTGCTGGACAATCCTTACTTCGCGCGACCCGCGCCCAAGTCCCTCGATCGGGATGCCTTCGACTTTTCGCCGGTGACCCGGCTTTCGCCCGAGGACGGGGCCGCCACGCTGACGGCCTTCACCGCCGAGGCCATCGGGCTCGGCGCGGCCTTGCTGCCTTCGCCGCCCCATCGCTGGCTCGTATGCGGCGGGGGGCGCCGAAATCCGGCGCATATGGCGGCGCTGGCGGCGCGCCTTTCCGGGCCCGTAGAGCCGGTCGAAGCCGTTGGCTGGGACGGCGACTGCCTGGAGGCCCAGGCCTTCGCCTACCTCGCCATCCGCTCGCTCTGCGACCTGCCGCTGTCTTTGCCGGGGACGACCGGCGTATCGCGGCCGACCACCGGCGGCCGCCTGCACCGCGCGACGGGGGGCAGCCGAGCCTAATCAGGTACCAGGGTTCGGCGCGGCGAAGCGCGCCTAGTTCGCCGCCGCCTCGGCCGCGGGCGCTTTCGTCACTTTTGCCAGATAGGCATCCAGGATCTCGTTGAGCGCGTCCATGTGGTCCTGGAAGAAGTGGCTCGCGCCCTGGAGCACCTGGTACTCGATGTCGATGTCGCGCTGGTGGGAGAGCTTGCCGACAAGCTTGGCGACCGAGGCCTCCGGGACCACTTCGTCGGCGTCGCCGTGCACGACCAGGCCCGACGAAGGGCAGGGCGCGAGAAAGCTGAAGTCGTGCATGTTGGCGGGCGGGGCGATCGAGACGAAGCCGTTGATCTCCGGACGCCGCATGAGCAGCTGCATGCCGATCCAGGCGCCAAAGGAGAATCCGGCGATCCAACAGGCGCTGGCGTTCTGGTTGTAGGTCTGGAGCCAGTCGAGGGCCGAGGCGGCATCGGCCAGCTCGCCTTCGCCGCGGTCGTAGAGGCCCTGCGAGCGGCCTACGCCGCGGAAGTTGAACCTCAGCACCGAGAAGCCCTGGCGCACGAAGGCGTGGAACAAGGTGTAGACCACGCGGTTGTTCATGGTGCCGCCGTGCTGCGGGTGCGGATGCAGCATGAGGGCGATCGGCGCATCGGGGGTTCGATTGTGCAGATAGCGGCCTTCAAGGCGGCCTTCGGGGCCGTTGAAGATCACATCGGGCATGGGGTCACTTTTCCTTCGTCGTTCGGCACCTTGTCTGCCGAAAATGCCCGACTGCGTCACTGGGACAAAGGCCGAGTTTTTCGGACACCTACCTGGGCCAATACTTGATCGGGTTTGTCAGATAATCTATATCACCTGTAAGGAGAACCGGGTCCGGACCGGCGAACCTCAGCCGGGCGCCCGGTCTCGGACGCGCCGAAGGCGCGGACTATAGCATGACGGGCCACAGCATGTTCAACAATCTCCGCGAAGATATCGACGCCACGATTTCCCGAGATCCGGCAGCGCGTTCCGGGCTCGAAGTCGTCCTGCTCTACCCCGGATTCCAGGCCGTGCTCGCCTATCGCGTGGCTCACGCCTGTTGGCGTCGCGGCTGGCGCTTTCTCGGGCGCTGGATCTCCCAGCTCGCCCGCTGGTGGACCGGGATCGAGATCCATCCCGGCGCGAGGATCGGCCGGCGCTTCTTCATCGACCATGGCATGGGTGTGGTGGTCGGCGAGACAAGCGAAATCGGCGACGACGTGACGCTCTATCACGGGGTGACACTGGGCGGCGTCGCGCCGAGCGTGGACAGCGATAGCCAGCGCGACCAGAAGCGCCACCCGACCTTGGAGGACGGGGTGATCGTCGGTTCCGGCGCGCAGGTGCTGGGGCCGATCACCGTGGCCCGCTGCGCGCGCGTCGGTGCCAATGCCGTGGTGACCAAGGACGTCGCCTGCGGCTGCACCGTGGTCGGCATTCCCGCCAAGGTTGTCGGCGCGCCGCGCGAGAAGCAGGTCGAGGCCTCGCCCTTCGTGGCCTACGGCACGCCGACCGGGGACATACCCGATCCCGTGGCTCGGGCGATCGACGGTTTGCTCGACGAAGTCCAGAGCCTGCGCGCGCGTGTCAACGCCCTGGAGGGAGAGGCCGACCAGGAGCGGCTCGAGCCGATCGCATCGGGCCCGACGGAGGAGGCCGACGGCCGCCGCGCCGAGGCACCTTCCGGCAAGGCCTGACCGCAGGCCGAACGTACGATTGAGGAGGACGAGGTGAAGCTCAGCACGAAAGGCCGCTACGCCGTGATGGCCATGGTCGATCTGGCCGCCAACAGCGGCGGCCGGCCGGTCTCGCTGGCCGACATCGCCGAGCGCCAGGAGATCTCTCTATCCTATCTCGAGCAGCTCTTCGCCAAGCTGCGCCGCGGCGCCTTGGTGAAGTCGGTGCGCGGGCCCGGCGGCGGCTATCTGCTGGCGCACGAGCCCCAGGAGATTCGGGTCTCCGACATCATCCTGGCCGTCGACGAGCCGATCCGCGCGACCCGCTGCACGCCGGGTCAGCCCTTCGGCTGCCGCAGCAACAAGAGCCGCTGCCTGACCCACGATCTTTGGGAAGAGCTGGGCAACCAGATCTATCTCTATCTCAGCTCGGTGTCCCTGGCCAACGTGGTGGAGCGCAAGGTCTTGGGCACGAGCGGCCTGGTCCCGCACCAGGACGCCGGCATAGTCGCCGCCGAGTAGGCATTCCAAAAGACGGGGTTCAAGGCATGGCCCCCGAGACCCTCCACGCGGTCTATCTCGACTACAACGCCACAGCGCCGATCCGCCCCGAGGCGGCCGAGGCGCTCTCGGCGGCCTTGGCGCTAAGCGGCAATCCCTCGTCCGTGCACCGCTTCGGACGCGAGGCGCGGCGCCTGATCGAGGAGGCACGCGAGGCGGTGGCGGCCTTGGCCGGCGCCGCGGCCGCGCGGGTCGTCTTCACCAGCGGCGGGACGGAGGCGAACAACCTGGCGCTGCGGGGGGCCGGACAGGAGCGGACCTTCGTCTCGGCCGGCGAGCATCCCTCGGTCCTGGACGCTGTGCCTTCGGCCCGGCGAGTGGCGCTGTGCAGCGACGGTCGGATCGACTTGGACGCTCTGGATTCGGCCCTTGGGGACGGAACCGGGCGGGCCTTGGTCTCGGTCATGCTGGCCAACAACGAGACCGGCGTGGTCCAGCCGCTGCGCGCGGTCGCCGAGCTGGCCCACGAGCGGGGTGCGCTGCTGCACTGCGACGCGGTGCAGGCGGCCGGCAAGATCCCGCTCGACATGGCCGAACTCGGCATCGACCTCATGAGCCTCTCGGCGCACAAGCTGGGTGGCCCGGCGGGCGTTGGCGCCCTGTTGCTCGGCGAGGGCGTGACGATCGCGCCGCTGCTGCGCGGCGGCGGGCAGGAGCGGCGACAGCGCGCGGGCACGGAGAACCTGCCGGGCATCGCCGGCTTCGGCGCCGCGGCCACGGCCGCGGCCGAGCGCCTCTTGGAGGAGGCGCCGCGCCTGGGCGCTCTGCGCGACCGGCTCGAAGCGGGCGTCAAGGCCCTCGCGCCATCGGCCGAGATCTTCGGTGCCGCGGTGCCGCGCCTGCCCAACACCGTCTGCCTGACCATGCCCGGCGTGCCGGCGGAAACCCAGGTCATGGCGCTCGACCTGGCCGGGGTCGCGGTCAGCGCCGGCTCGGCCTGCTCCTCGGGCAAGGTTGAGGCCTCCCATGTGCTCCGGGCCATGGGCGTGTCCGACGAACGGGCCGCGACGGCGATCCGCGTCAGCCTGGGCTGGCGCAGCACGGCCGAGGATGTCGAGCGTTTTCTCGCCGCCTGGGCTAGGCTCTATGGCCGCAAGGCGAGCGGGCGCGAAGCACCCGACGCGGCCTAGGCCGTGTTCGGCGGCGGTACAATCGAGCGGGGGGCCGAGAGCGAGGCAAGGATGGACGGCACGACCGAGGAAGCGAAGCCGATCTACCTGGACTACCAGGCGAGCACGCCGCTCGATCCGCGCGCGCTCGAGGC
>JAKSDN010001222.1 GCA_022360075.1 Kiloniellales bacterium
AGGAAGCGCTCAGCGGTCTGTCTTGTCACAGGTCGTCGTTGCGCAGGCAGAATTGATGTCCGATCCGCCGCAGCCCGTCGCATCGGCACCCGGCTCGACGGCATTCGACAAGGCCAAGATCGAAGGCGGACGACCGGGCCCTGGCGCTCCCCCTCGACTCGTTGCCCTCGAGGACCTTCTGCCGCTTGCCGAGAGGGCCCTCATGAGGGTCGAGGTGCCGAAGTGGATGGCCGGCCGCGTTTCCGATGTTCTGGTCGATGCGGAAGCGAGAGGGATTTCCTCGCACGGTCTCGTGCGTTTGCCGAGCTACGTCGATCGTGTGAAGGCGGGTCTCATCGATATCGCCTCGGCACCGGCGCTTGTGAAAGACGACACCGGGTCCGCCCTGATCGACGGGGCCAATGCCTTTGGCGTCGTTGCCGCCGATTTAGCCTCCGACGAGGCGGCAAGGCGCGCCCGACGGCACGGCGTCGGATGGGTAACGGCGATTCACTCCAACCATTTGGGCTCAATCGGCTATTTCGTGCGGGCCCTGGCGCGAGATGGCTTGATCGCGGTGATGTGGTCAAATGCTGCGCCCTCCGTTGCCGCCTATAAAGGGCGCAGCCCAATTCTCGGGACCAACCCGTTGGCGATGGCGGCGCCGCGAGAGCCCAATCCGATCGTGCTGGATATGGCAACCTCCACGACCGCCCGCGGCCGTATTCGGCGCGCCTTGGCCGAGGGGCAGTCCATCCCTCTCGGCTGGGCCGTCGACCGTGACGGCCAGGACACCCGGGATCCGGCCGCGGCTCTCAAAGGCGCGCTTTTGCCGCTGGGCGGCGCGAAGGGCTACGGCCTGTCGGTCTTCCTTGATCTCCTTAGCGGTGTCGTCGGCGGCGGTGCCAATCTGGATCAGGTCTATGAGACGACCGAGCTGTCCAAGCCCGCCGATATCGCTTTCAGCCTGTTGGCCTTCGATCCCTTCCGCTTCATCGGCGCGCGAGACTATGCCGTCGCCGTCGACGACTTCACCGCCCGGCTCAAGGGCTCCGGCGACGGCGATGTCCTGCTTCCCGGAGAACCGGAGGACGCGCGTTATCTGCGCGCAAAGTCTGAGGGTGTTGCCGTAGCTGCAGACATCTACCGTCAATTGGAGGACCTCATCCAGTGACCAACAAGTCCAACCTGCGCGATCTGGCCGCAGAAAAGGGCCTTGTCCAGGTCATGGCCACGCACAGTCCCTTGTCCGCGCGCCTGGCCGAGGAGGCGGGCTTTGACGGGCTCTGGGCCTCGGGCTTCGAACTCTCGGCGCTCTACGGCTTGCCTGACGTCAGTCTGATCACCATGACCCAGCATCTGGAGATGCTGCGTGCCATCGCGGGGCAAGCGTCGCTGCCGGTCGTCGCCGACATCGACACCGGCTTCGGCAACGCCGTGAACGTGGCCCATGCCGTTAAGGCCTACGAGCGGGCTGGGACGACCTGCGTCGTGATCGAAGACAAACATCGCCGCCTGGAGCGGCGCCGTGCCGCTGGTGCTGGTGCCGACCGCCTATCCGGAGATGACGGTGGAGCGGATGCGGGCGAGCGGCAAGGTGGGCATGGCGATCTGGGGCAACCACACGGTCCGTGCCGCGGTGACCGCGATCCAGGAGGTCTACCGGCGCAGGCCGCCGCGAGGATGTGCTCCGTTCATGCGCCCATGTAGACCTGGAGGGCCCTCTCGCAACCCTGGCTCCAGATTATGGAAAGCCACCGCTCGAAGGCCTTCGCAAAGCGCACTTCCTCCTTTAAGTCCCCGTAGAACTGGCGCTGTTCCAGCCATGCCGTCGGCCGTTCCCGCGCATCGAGCGCCGCGGAGCGGAGGTCTTGCCAGTGCGGATCGTTCGGTTCGATGACAGAACCGTCCTCGCGCGTGCCTTCGCACAGGCGCGCCCAGAGGGCTTCGACGAGCGCGAGTCCCTCGACGGGCGTTCCGCTCGCCAGTCCGTCACGCACGATCGGCAGCACGAAGCCGGCGTGGCGCGACGATCCGTCGAACGCAACCCGGCGGGTGGTATCCACGATGGCCGGGTTCGAGAAACGGCGGTCAATCAAATCGATGTAGGCCTCGGGCGACACCCCGGGAACGCTTTCGACGAGGGGCGCGATTTCCTCCTCCTGGACCTTGCGGAAGAAGGCTCTGATGAGGGGGTGCGCCATGCACTCGGAGATCTTCCCGACGGATAGAACCTCGCCGGGCATGGCGACGACCTGATGACCTGCATTCAGGATGCGGATCTTCATGACCTCGTAGTCTTCGACGCGGTCCGAGAAAGTGGCGCCGACGCGATCCCAATCCGGTCGTCCCGCACAGAAATCGTCCTCGATGATCCACTGGCGATAGCGCTCGTGCGTGACGGGCGCCTTGTCGTCGATGCCAAAGCGGTGAGCAAGCGCAATCTCCTTCGGGCCGACCGCCGGCACAATGCAGTCAACCATCGAGTTCGGGAAACTACAGGTCGCATCGATCCAATCGGCGAGGTCGGGATCGGACAAGCGTGCGAGCGAGACGATAGTCTGGCGCAGGATGTTGCCGTTGCCCCGGAGGTTGTCGCAGCTCAG
>JAKSDN010000573.1 GCA_022360075.1 Kiloniellales bacterium
CCGCACCGGCCTCACCCAGCTCGTCAACATGGTCGAGCGCGAACGCGAATCCGAGGCCGACCTGCCCAAGGTGCTGCCGCTGCCGCGCAACGCGCAGCTCGTCCTGATCGGCGATCTGCTGGCCCCGCTCGACGAGATCAACCGGATCGTGCGCGACTACGCCGCGCGCGGGGTGAAGGGGCACCTGCTGCAGATCCTCGATCCGGCCGAGGAGCAGCTTCCCTATCACGGCCGCGTGCGCTTCGCCGGGCTCGAAGGCGACGACGACTGGCTGCTGCCGCGGGTCGATTCGGTACGCGCCGACTATCAGGCGCGCCTGAACGCACACTGCGAGGGCCTGGCGGCGATCGCCCGGGTCGCCGGCTGGAGCTACGCCCGGCACCGCACCGACAATCCGCCGCAGACGGCGCTCCTGGCGCTGCACGCGACCTTGTCGCAGAGCCCGATCCGCTAGGACGCGCCGATGCTGCACCTGGGACCCCTCGCCTTCGCCCAGCCCTGGATCCTCGCGGCGCTGATCGGCCTGCCGTTGCTCTGGTGGCTGCTGAGGGTCACGCCGCCAAGCCCCAAGACGATCCGCTTCCCGGCCATCCGCCTCCTGCTCGGCCTGACCTCGCAGGAGGAGACGCCGGCCCGTACGCCCTGGTGGCTGATCCTGCTGCGCGTGGCGGTCATCACCCTGATCGTCCTGGGCCTGGCGCAGCCGCTGCTCAACCCCTCCGCGCGCCTCGACGGCTCCGGCCCGCTCGTGCTGGTGGTCGACGACGACTGGGCCGCGGCCCGACACTGGGAAGAGCGCCGCGCGACCCTCGACCGCCTGCTCTCCCAGGCCGAGCGGGAGAGCCGCCCGGTGGTTCTGCTCTCGACGGCGCCGTCGGCGACCGGCGAGCCGGTCTCGGCCTCGGGAATGCTGACGGCGCGCGAGGCGCGCAGCCTGGCCCAAAGCCTCAGACCCAAGCCCTGGGCAGCCGATCGCGGCGCCGCCCTGGCCGCGGTCGAGAACTTGGAGATCAACGGTTCCGCGCAGGTCTTCTGGCTGTCCAACGGCCTCGAGGACGCCCAGACGGCGGCGCTCGCGCGGCGCCTACAGGGCCTTGGGCGGCTCGACGTCCTGCGCGACGGTGACGCCGAGCTGCCGCGCCTGGTGTTGCCGCCCGAGAACGACGGCATCGCGCTGCTGCTGCGCGCCCGCCGGGCGCTGGCGCAGGGCGAGGAGCCGCTGGCCATGATCGCGAGCGCCGACGACGGCCGCCTGATCAGCCGCGCGCCGATGCGCTTCGAGGCCGGCGAGACCCAGGCCACGGCGCGTCTGGAATTGCCGAGCGAGCTGCGCAACCGCGTCGCCCGGCTGCACATCGAGGGCGAGCAGCAGGCCGCGGCGGTGCTGCTGCTCGACGAGCGCTGGCGCCGGCGGCCGGTCGGCCTGGTCTCCGACGGGCCGGTCGAGGACGCGCAGCCCCTGCTCAGCGAACTCTACTACCTGAGCCGCGCGCTTGAGCCTTTCACCAGCCTCCAGCGCGGCGAGATCGAGCGGCTGCTGGAGCGCCAGCTCGCCGTCATCGTGCTCGCCGATATCGGCGCCCTGCCCGACCCCGAGCTGGGCGGGCTGCGCGACTGGGTCGAGCAGGGCGGCCTTCTGCTGCGCTTCGCC
>JAKSDN010001033.1 GCA_022360075.1 Kiloniellales bacterium
CGGCCCGCTCGCCCCCGGCACGCCGATCAACCTGGCCGACGCCCTGGTCGCCCCGGACGTGCTGCGGCCCTACTTGGTGAACTGGCCGGACGTGGTGCGCTACTTCATCCGCAGCGTCGAATCCGACGCCGCCACCGACGGCACCCCGGAAACCGCCGCCCTCCTCGAGCGCCTGCTCGCCTACGAGGACGTGCGCTCGGCGCTCAAGGCACCGACGCCCGACGAAGCCGTCGCCCCGGTCCTGCCCATGCATTTCCGCAAAGGCAACACAGAGCTGCGCCTTTTCACCACCATCGCTACGCTGGGCACGCCGCAGGACATCACGCTCCAAGAGCTGCGCATCGAGAGCTTCTTCCCCATGGACGACCCCACAGCCGCGGCATTTCGCGCGTGGGCCTCGGGGACGGATTAAGTCACTCGACGCTCCGAACGTAATTCGTTCCGCTGTCAGATCTGGGTTTCGCTCACACAGTTTCTGTAGACCGGAAGAAGTGGCGCCAGAAGAGGCTTGATGAGAGGGATTAAACTTCAAGCGGATCCCTCCTATAGTCCGCAGTCAGGGTTAGCCCGGACGCGGTCACTAGCGCAGAATGACGGACGAGATTGGCCGAACCGACCTTCCAGCTGTTCGTCCAGATGGCTGCTAAGCGGACAAAGCGGACTTGTGCAACTGAGGCTGTCGCTGACGCAGCATCCTTTGGCAGTTGCAGCGATCCCTTCGTCGCATCGCGGCCCCGATCGCCGATGCGGCCATTGACCACTGGTACATTGGACCCGATTCAAACTGCACTTTCGCCGCACTTTTCTCGGGGCCGAAAGACGCGGAAATCAATGCTATTAATCGAGCTACAAGGAACGGCTGCTTTCGACGCAGGGCACCAGTCTTCCCCAGTGGCCGGAGAATTACCCTGTGCCGCGTCGGAGTTCTCCTCTCACGCTTTCGCTCTCCCGTCCCGCTCGCGTCGGAGATCGAGCAGGCGGATGCGCGACGATCAATGCTTCTACGTCTTTGTCATGGCGGCAACGATGTCGGCTATGTCGACCTCCGACAGTGGCTTGTGGATGTGCCACGTTCGCCGATGGCTATCAGGCCCGTGTACTGTCAGGACTGTTTCAAAGGGTGGGCAGCCCGGTTCGTGGCAGGCAAGCTCTGCGACGGTGACGAGGTCGTCCTCTCCGAGGGCGAGCTGCTCAGAGACCCAGGCTTTTACCTCACTTGCGCGGCCCGGTGCGGTGCGGCGGGCGAAGAGGTTCTTCATGACCCGTCACCACCCAGACGCATCCAGAGGGCTCGGCCACCTTCGTCACCGACAAAGAGCCAGGCCTGGGGTGTAATAGCCAGGGCCGTGACAGGCGTACCGTTGGATCCTTTGACAACGAAGTCCTCTTCGTCGCTTTCAATCGAGACCCGCCCGGCAAGCACGGAGCCGTCTGCAAAGCCGGCGAGGACACCGTTATGCCCAACAAGCCCTGTCACCGCCGTGCAAAGCTGTTTGCCACCATATGCGCAAGTTGCCGGCGCGCGTCCCATGGGCCCATCTTTGCCATCGAACGGCCAACAGATCGCTTCGTCGGCGCCTGACGTGGCGAGATACGGGGCGTCGCCGACCCAGGTGAAGCTCTTGACCTTCGCGGGGTAGCCAGACATCCGCATGTCGGCCTTGTCGCGCAGGCGCCAGCCATGCAGTGCGTTCTCCTGCATGGCGGTCACAAGGTACTTTCCGTCCGGGCTGAAAGCGACCGCGCCATGTGAGCCTTTCCAAACAAGCTTTGAGGATTTCCAACGGCGTTCGCCCCGTTCCCAGACTGTAGCGCCACCATAATGCGCGACGGCCAGCCGCCGGGCTTTCGCATCGAAGGCAAGGCCGCCAACGGTACTGGGGTGTTCGAAGACTTTCGCGGAGGTTTCACCCGCGCGCCAAACATGTGCCGTGCGGCCTGACGAACATGCGTAGTAGCCTGGTGCCGCTGCGACGCAATCCACCCAGCGTGTGCCGAAATTCGCGAGTTCCTCTATCGTCCCATCTGGTGAGACGCGCAGGAACCTGCCGTCATCCCCACCGGAAAAGACAGAGCCCGAGGTGTCGTCCGCCGCGAGACCCAGCACCGGGCCGCTATGGGCCTTCACCGCAATCGGTGGCTCATCCGGACGGAAAAACCGGACCACACCGTCCCCGAAGCCCGCTGCGACACTCGTCCCGCTTGGAATAGCGCCCGTCACCGGTGCGCCAGCCTCAACCGCAAGTGCTTGGCGTTCGAGTTGTGTCTCCGCAAAGCCCTGATGCCGCGGGTTTTGGCGCACTGCCTCTGCGGTCATGCCGCCCGACATGCGGCGAAACCGTCTTCAAGGCCCATCGTGTCGAGGTCGCGGCCGATGAAGACGATGCGCGACTGCCGCGCGCCTTCCGGCCAGGCGCCCATCGGCGCCCCGTCCATCAGCATATGCACGCCCTGAAAGACATAGCGGTCGTCTTCACCCTTGAAGTCGAGGATGCCCTTGGAGCGCAGAATGTCTTGCCCACGGGTCTGGAGGAGTTGTCCGAACCACGCTTGGAACTTGTCGAGATCGAGTGGCGCGTCCGACACCAAAGAGATGCTTTTTACGTCGTCGTCATGCTCGTGATCGTGGTCCGAGGTCAGGAAATCGGGCTCAACCTCAAGCACACGGTCAAGGCTGAAGGCGTTCAGACCGATGACCTCGTCCAGATCGGCACCGCAGCGCTCGGTACGGATGATCTTGGCATAAGGGTTGATCTTGCGGATGCGGTCTTCGACGCGGCCCAGACCGCCCGCGTCCACAAGATCGGTCTTGTTCAGCAGGACGATATCGGCAAAGGCGATTTGCTCTTCGGCTTCGTGATGTTCGCCCAGTTGGTTGTCGAGATGCACCGCATCGGCCACGGTCACAATGGCATCGAGCCGCGTGCGGTCGGCCACGTCCTGATCGACAAAGAATGTCTGTGCCACGGGGGCCGGATCGGCAAGGCCCGTGGTTTCGACAATGATCGCGTCGAACCTGTCCGCACGTTTCATCAGACCGCCAAGAATGCGGATCAGATCGCCCCTGACGGTGCAACAGATGCAACCGTTGTTCATTTCGAACACTTCTTCGTCGGCGTCCACCACGAGATCGTTGTCGATCCCTTCCTCACCGAATTCATTGACGATCACGGCGTATCGCTTGCCGTGCCGTTCGGTGAGAATCCGGTTCAGAAGGGTCGTCTTGCCCGCGCCGAGAAAGCCGGTGAGCACCGTAACGGGCGTTTGAGCGATTTGATCCATGGGGAGGGTCCTTCAGACGGTTGGCGCATCCGCCCGGCATGTGCCGCAGCGGCCGCGGATTTCGATGACGGAGTGTTCGGGATGAAAGCCTGAGTGGCTCGAAAGGGCGGCAATGGACTTTGTGACGTCGGTACCGACATGCTCGGTCACAGCGCCACAGTCGTCACATATCTCGAAGACCGGCGCCTCGGCGTGGCTCGGGTCGCAGCACGCCGAGAACGCATTGAGCGACTCAATTTTGTGAACGCGCCCGGACGCCACCAGTTGATCCAGTGCCCGATAAACGGTCGTCGCCGCAGTGACTCCTTCGCTGCGAAGATCTTCGAGGATTTGGTAGGCCGATAAAGGTTTGGTCTGACGGCGCAGATGATCGAACACGCGCTCGGCATGGGTCTTGCGTTTCGGGCTATCCGCCATCTCCCGTCTCCGTACGACAAGCCTTGACGAAGGATAGGGCATCAGATTAATACATGCAATGTTATAACATTACATCTGAGCGCTATGGACATCTCTCATACAGAGCCTCTCCTCCTTTTGATCTGCCTGACATGCAGAGACGGACGGGAGGACCGTTATGACGGTGTGAGAGGTGGCACGCGCCTCGCCCGGTCTTTACTTGCCGGCCGTCTGACTGGAGAGAGTGGGTGCAGCGCACTCCGTGTACGCGGCGTGCAGTGCATGAGCCAATGCAAACGGTCCTGCGCCATCGCCCTCTCGGGACCCAACCGGTTCACCTATGTCTTCGGTGATCTCGATCCCCAGGAGCCCAGTC
>JAKSDN010000617.1 GCA_022360075.1 Kiloniellales bacterium
GCAGACGAGCTTCGTGTCCGCGTCTGGCTGCGGCTCGCCGCCGTAGACCAACGTGCCTTCGCCGCTGTAGCCGCTGCGCTGCATCACGTCCTCGAGCGTCGCGGTCTTGGTGTTCGGGGAGTCGCAGAGCACATGCGCCGCACCATTGGGAATGACGATCAGATCGCCGGGGTTGAGCACGACATCGTGATCGTCGCCGACCTTCACGTGGCAGCGCCCTTGGACCGCGAGATGAAAGCGCGCCGCCCGGCCGTAAACGGGCACGGCCACCGACCAGGGCGACGAAAAAGCCGTGCGGAAGTAAAGGGTTCCGCGCAGTTGCAGGACATCGAGGATGTCGCTGAGGACGTCCATTCTTGCCGTCCATCCGATTGAGCCAGACGATCAGATAAGAATTCGGCGACTGGCTTTCCAGATCGCAAGCTCTGCGGGGCGGAATCGACTCGGATGAACGCGGATAGACACGGATGAGAAGCTCAGCTTCGCGCTTCTACCTGGCGAAGAAATCTGTACTACTAACTTCGAGATTCCTCGCAGCTCGCGAGGAATCTCGAAGTTAGTAGTACAGATGCGAGGCGTCGCTTCGCAGGCGATGCGACAAGAACCACATTCGGCGGGTTGCGCTTCACTAACCCGCCCTACGCGCCGTGAATCCGTGATCAGGCGACGACCTTCTCAGTCGTGCGCAGGTCGAAGGTCGCCGTCTGGTTGGCTTCGAGGTGGTGGATCTCGTCGCGGACGCGGATCTCGATGGTCGGCGCGGCGCATTGGACCGCCTCCACCTGCAAGGACTCGTGCTCGATGGTGACGGCCAGGAAGTGGCCGCGGTAGCGGACGTTGAGCTTCAGGCAGCGCAGCTCGTCGGGCAGGCAGGGGTCGAACCAGATCACGCCGCGCCGAGTCTCCAGGCCGGCGTAGCAGCGCTGCACCAGATCGACCGAGCCGGCCATGGCGCCGAGGTGGATGCCCTCCTTGGTCGTGCCGCCCTGGATGTCGCTGATATCGCTGTCCAGCGTGCCGCGCAGCAGCTCCCAGGAACGCGCCCGGTCGACGCGCGCGAGCACCCAGGCGTGGACCAGCCGGCTCAGGGTCGAGCCGTGCGAGGTGCGGTGCATGTAGTAGTCGATGTTGCGCGCGATCGTGTCCGGCCCGAAGGGATAGCCGAGGCGCTCGAAGACGCTCTGAAGCTGCCCGGCCGAAAAGAGATAGAACAGCATCAGGACATCGGCCTGCTTGGACGCGCGGTAGCGGTTGGGCGTGTCGTTCTCCGCCTCCAGGATGCGGTCGAGACGCTGGATGTCGCCGTGCTTGCGGCGCAGGCCCTCCCAGTCGAGCTCTTCCAGTTCCTCGTAGCGCTCGAACTGGCTGATCACGCCACCGTCGTGGAAGACCAGCCGCATGCGCCGGCTCACCTTGTCCCAGTGATCGAGCTCGTCCTGGTCCAGCTTCAGGCGGCGCAGCAGCTTGTCGCGCTGGTCCTCCGACAGCAGCTCGAGAGTCTCCAGGGCCCGGATCAGGGTCCAGACCGCGATCACGTTGGTGTAGGCGTTGTTGTCGACGCCGGGCTTGTCGGCGTCGGGATAGCCGTCGTGGTACTCGTCTGGCCCGACCACGCCCAGGATCTCGTAGCGCTCCAGTTCCTCGTTGTAGCTGGCGAGGCTGGCCCAGAAACGGGCGATCTCCAGCAGCATCTCGGCGCCGCAATAGGCCAGGAACTCGAGGTCGTTGGTGACTTGGTAGTATTGCCAAACGTTGTAGGCGACCGCCCCGTTGACGTGCCGCTGCAGGCGGCTGTTGTCCGGCAGCCAGTGGCCCGACTTGGGGTTGAGGTGCAGCTCCTGGGTCTCCTCGCGGCCGTTGCTCGCGCTCTGCCAGGGATACATCGCGCCCTTGTAGCCGGCCGCCGCCGCGGCGGCCCGCGCCTCGGGCAGGCGGCGGTAGCGGTACTTGAGCAGGCCGCGGGTGACCTCCGGCAGGCGCAGGTTCAGCAGCGGGAAGATGAAGAGCTCGTCCCAGAAGATGTGGCCGCGATAGGCCTCGCCGTGCAGGCCGCGGGCCGGCACGCCGACGTCCAGGTCCATCGTGTTCGGCGACGTGGTCTGCAAGAGGTGGAAGATGTGCAGGCGCAGGATCAGCAGAACATGGCCGTCGACGGCATCGGAGACCGGCTCCACGCGCATGTCGAACTGGTCCCAGAGGTACTTCCAGCCTTCGGCCTGGGAGACGGCCAGGTCCTCGAAGCTGCCGGACCGCCCCACGGCGCTCCGGCTCGCCTGGCCCGGTTCGGTGATGGCGCTGTCCCGTGAGGTGTGGATGGCGACGACCTTCTCGACCTCGATGCGCTGACCCTCACGCGCCTCCAGGGCGAAGCGTTGCGCGATGGCGCCGGCCTCGTCGTCGATCTCTGCCTCGATCGCGGCGGGCCCGCCGTCGACTCGGACTTGGGTCCGCGCGGCCTGGGCGATCGTCACCCGGGACTGAACGGTCTCGGTCTCGAGATAGATCACGTCGTCGGCTGTTCGGCCGGACGCCAGCGTGCGTAGGTGCCGGCTGTTCAGGCTGCGATAGCGGGCCACCCCCGCGTTGGTGACTCGGCCGTCGAGCGCCGAGCGGATCTCCAGCCTGCCGCTCCAGTTCTCCGGTGTGAGCTGCAGAGCGAGCGCGGCGATATGCGGCTGATCGATGTGCACGAGGCGCCGGCTGGCCAGTCTGGTCCAGCGGCCCTCCGCGTCTCGAAAGCGCAGGCTGCGCGACAGCAGGCCCGCCTTCATGTCGAGCTCCTGCCGGTAGTCCTCGATCTCGACGGCTTGCAGGCTGAACCAGTCCCCTTCGGCGATCCGGAAGGTGAGCGGCAGCCAGTTGGGGATGTTGACCAGATCCTCGTTCTCGACGCTCCGTCCGGAGATGTCGGTCTTCAGCCGGTTGTAGCAGCCGGCGACGTAGTTGCCCGGATAGTGGATCTCGTCGGCCTCTGCCTCGGCGGCGGCGCCGCGGCTGCCGAGGTAGCCGTTGCCCAGGGTGCAGAGCGCCTCGCGCAGGCCTTCCTGTTGCGGCTCGAAACCCTCGTAGGACAGGACCCAATGGCTCATGGCGCTTGTCTCCCGAGACGCGTGCAGAGCTGTTCCAGGAAGGCCCGCACCTCGTCCGGGTCCTTCAGGCGGTAGAGCGCCGGCGTGGCTTCCGGCGTCTCGGAGACCAGGATGCTGACGCCCTTCCCGCGCAGGGCGCGAAAGGCGTCGTAGTCCGTCACATCGTCGCCGAAGTAGAACGGCACGATTTCCGGCTGGTCGAGGCCGAGGGCCTGCAGGATCCAGAGCACCGCGCGGCCCTTGTCCCAGGGCAGGGCGGGCCGCAGCTCGAAGACCTTCTTGCCCAGCGTCTTGCGCAGCGCCGGGAAGCGATCGGCGACGGCATCGAAGCCGCGCTCGACCTCGGACACCCGCTCCTCCGGTACCAGGCGGTAGTGAACCGCGAGGCAATAGAGCTTGTCCTCGACCAGGACGCCGGGCACGTCGGCGAGCGAGTCGGAGAGCGCCTTGACCGCCGCGCTGACCGCGGGGATCAGCTCGTGGCCCTCTTCGTGCTCGATCTCCAGGCCCTGCGGTCCGGCGATGTCGAAGCCATGGCTGCCGGCATAGACCAGCGAGGGCAAACCGACGAGCCCTTGCAGATCCGCCCGGCCGCGGCCGCTGATGATGCCGGTCACCGGCGCGAGCCGCGACAGTCGCTCGAGCGTGTCGCGCATCGCGCCGGACAGCTTCGCCAGGTCCGGCCGCTCGACGATCGGCGTGAGGGTCCCGTCGTAGTCGAAGAACAGCGCGATCTGCTTGTCCCGCACGCGCCCGACGATCTCGGTCAGGCGAGACAGCGCAGACGGCGGGTCCGGCAGATCGCTGGTCTCGCCGAGATCGAGGACACTGAGATCGTGAACGATCAGATCGGCGCCGCCGCCTTCAAGGGCCTTGCCATCCCCGCTGCGGTCAACACCGACGACCAGGCCGAAGCCGCCCGCGCGGCCCGCTCTGACGCCGGAGAGCGCGTCCTCGACGACGGCGGCCTTCTCGGGCTGCACGCCGAGCCGCCTGGCCGCCTCCAGGAAGATGTCGCCGGCCGGCTTGCCCCGGAGATGCAGGTCGCGGGCCATGACACCGTCAACCTGGCCGTCGAAGAGGTCGGCGATTCCGGCGGCCAGGAGAATGGCCGAGCAGTTCTTGCTCGACGAGACGACGGCGACCTTCAGTCCGCGCGCCTTGAGTTGCCGAACGAAATCGACGGCGCCACCGTAGACGCGCACCCCCTCGCTCTCGATCGATTCGCGGTAATAGCGGTTCTTGCGGTTGCCCAGACCGCAGATCGTCTCCTGGTCCGGCAAGTCGTCGTCCTGGCCGCGCGGCAGGCAGATCGCCCGCGACTCCAGGAAGCTCGCGACCCCTTCGTCTCTCGGCTTACCGTCGACGTACTTCTTGTAGTCGGCATCCAGGTCGAAGGGGATGTAGTTGCCGTTCGATCCGCCGTTGCGCTCGGCCAGGTATTCGTCGAAGGCGCGCTTCCAGGCCCGGGCGTGGACGTCGGCCGTGTCCGTGATCACCCCGTCGAGATCGAACAGGAAGGCTTCGAGGCCATCGCGGTCAATGGCGCCTGGAAGATCGGACCGGCCGCCGCCCCCTTGTCTGGTACGCTGCGCCTGGGGCGAGGTGGTGGCTCTTTGCATCGGCAAGACGTCCCCTCCGTTCGCGGGCCTGTCCTCGGTCCGGCATCGGTCTCATGCGACTTTCCGGTTCACTTGCGTGAGGCTGGCAACGAAGGCTTCGCGCCAGGCCGTGACGTCTTGGCGTTGCAGCGTCTCGAGCATCGGCCGCCAGCGCGCCTGCCGCTCTTCCAGCGGCATGCGCAGCGCCTCGCGCAGGGCTTCGGCCATGGCGTCGGGATCGTAGGGATTGACGATCAGGGCGCCGTCCAGCTCCTGGGCCGCGCCGGCGAAGGCGGAGAGCACGAGGACGCCGGGATCGTCCGGCGCCTGGCTGGCGACGAACTCCTTGGCGACGAGATTCATCCCGTCGCGCAGCGGCGTGACCAGCGCGACCTGACTGGCCCGGAAGAAGCCGAGCAGCGTGCGCCGGGCGAAGTTGCGGTTGATGTAGCGGATCGGCGTCCAATCCGGTTGCGAGAAGCGGCCGGCGATCTCCCCGGCCAGCGTGCTCAGCCGCCGGCGCAGCGAGCGATACTCCGGCAAATGGCCGCGCGTCGGCGGGGCAATCTGGAGAAAGGTCACGCGCCCCTGGAACTCGGGATAGGACTCCAGGAAGCCGGCATAGGACTCGAAGCGCCGCTCCAGCCCCTTGGTATAGTCGAGCCGGTCGACACCCACGATCAGATCGCCCGCGGCCAGGCTCTCTTTCATGCGCGCCACCGTCGGGGTCTGCGCGGCGGTCTCCGCGATCTCGGCAATCCGGCCGGTGTCGACGCCGATCGGAAACACGCCGAGCCGCGCGCCCTCGCCGTAGTGGTCGCTGGCTTCGCGAAAGGCCTCGAGGTCGGCCTGGGTCTGAAAGCCGATCAGGTCGTAGGCCTTGATCGCCTCGACCAGCCGCCGGTACTCAGGCAGGATCCGCAGCGTGTCGAGGGTCGGAAAGGGGATGTGCAGGAAGAAGCCGATCCGCTGCGTGGCGCCGCCGCGGCGCAGCTCCTCGCCCAGGGGAAAAAGGTGATAGTCGTGTACCCAGATAATGTCGTCGGGCTGCAACAGCGGTAGCAGCTTCGCCGCGAAGTCCCGGTTCACGCGCGTATAGCCTTGGAACGCCGCATTGGCGTGCTCGACGAGATCGGCCCGCCCGTGAAGCAGCGGCCAAAGCACCCGGTTGGCGTATTGGCCGTAGTAGGCGTCGTAGTCCTCCGGCGACAGCGGGAAGGTCGCGTAGGTCAGCGGGCCGTGGACGGTCAGATGGGGCGTTTTCGGCGGCTGCTCGGCGATCTCGCCGTCCCAGCCGAACCACAGGCCGCCTTGCGCGCGCAGCGCGTCGAGCACGCCGACGGCAAGGCCTCCGCTGGTCGACTTTCCCTCCTCGATCCGGGCGACGCGATTCGAGATGATAACCAAGCGGCCCATGGAGCCTTTAGTCCCCCCGTCGGCGTGACATTCGTTGACCGATAAGAGCCGCAAGCCGAGGGCTCTATCATTGATCTGAGTCAGATATTCGGGCAGCGACGGCCGGACCAGTCGTGTGCCGGTCGTATTTGTCATCGAATGGTAACGGAGCACCGGGCCACAGCGCGTGGCCGTCTCAGGGAATGACCGCCTCGATCAGGGCCGGTCCGGGCTCGGCGAGCGCGCGGCTCAGGGCGTCCGACAGTTCCTCGCCGGTCTCGACCCGCCGGGCTGGCACGCCGAAGCCGCGGGCGAGCTGGGTCCAGTCGATCGTCGGCCGGTCGAGCGCGGTGAGCGCGGCGGCGTTCTGGCCCAGCGCGTTCAGACCGCCGCGCTGCAGCTCCATCTCGAGAATGCGGTAGTGCCGGTTCGCGCAGATCACCGTGACCACGTTCAGGCCCTCGCGCGCCTGGGTCCAGAGCGCTTGCAGGCTATAGAGACCGGAGCCGTCGGCCTGCAGGTCGATCACCTGGCGATCCGGCGCGGCGATCGCCGCGCCGACGGCGAGCGCCGGGCCGAGGCCGATCGCCCCGCCGGTGATCGAGAGCTGGGTGAAGCGCGGGGCGCCGCGCGCGAAGCCGAGATAGGCCCAGCCTGAAGTGATCGACTCCTCGACCAGGATCGCGTCCTCGGGCTGCAGCGCGGCGAGAGTCTGGCAGAGCCCTTCGGCGGCCAGCGCGCCCTCGGCCGGGACCGGCCGCGCGGGCGCCGGCGGCGCCTCGAAGGGCGCCGCGCCCAGGTGCTCGGCGAGCGCTTCGAGGGCGCCGACGACATCCTCGTCGGGTGATGCCAGCGTCGCCTTCTCGCAAGCCTCGGGAATCAGGTAGCTGCCGTAGCCGGGCCAGCCGAAGAAGGTCACCGGGTCGCTGGCGCCGGCCAGCACGACGGCCGGCGTGTCGGTGAAGGTCGCGTGGGCCTGTTCCGGCAGGTAGGGGATCTGCGCCGGTGCCGGCAGCCCGACGCCGCGCTCGGCGCGGGCGATGGGGCGGCCGTTCAGCAGGCGGCAGCCGGTCGCCGCGGCGATGCGCCCGGCCGCCTTCAGGCCGGCCTCGCCCATCGCGAGGCTGCCGAGCAGCAGAGTCGCGCCCTTGCGGCGCAGCGCGGCGGCGGCGGCCTCGATGCGCGCGTCCTCGATGGCGGGTGGGGCGGCCGGCGGCTTCGGTGCCGCCGGTCCGCCGACCGCGGCTTCCTGATAGTCGTGCGGCAGTGCCAGTGTCGCGATCTGTCCGCCGTTCTCACGCGTGGCCGCGAGCGCCTCGGCCGCATCCACGGCGATGGAGTCCGGTGTCTCGCTCCTGCGATACCAGCCCGAGACCGGCCGCGCCAGGCTTTCGATGTCCGAGGTCAGCGGCGCGTCGGCGGCCAAATGCCAGCTCGCCTGATCGCCGATCAGGTTGACGATCGGCGTGCTGGCGCGCCGCGCATTGTGCAGGTTGGCGATGCCGTTGGCGAAGCCCGGGCCGAGATGCAGAAGCGTCAGCGCCGGCTTGCCGGCAACCCGGCCATAGCCGTCGGCGGCGCCGGTGACGACGGTCTCGTGCAGGCCGAGCACCGCGCGCATGCCGGGGACCTTGTCGAGCGCCGCGACGATCGGCATCTCCGTGGTGCCCGGATTGGCGAAGCAGAGCTCGGTGCCGGCGGCAGCCGTTGTGCGCACCAGCGCCTCCGCAGCGGTCATGCTGTTCGTTTCAGTCATGGGCGGTGTTGTAGCACCGCTGGGGGTGCTATCGGCAACGGTGAACGATTGGTCTTTTCATAACGTCTTTTGAATCAATGGGCGCTCCGCGCTCACTCTTCTCGAGGGCACTTCGTGCCCGCCCCCCACCCTAACCCTCCCCCTCGAGGGGGGAGGGAAATCAACGGGTTGGTCCGATCCGATCGCCTCCCTCCTCGAGGGGGAGGTCGGCGCGGAGCGCCGGGAGGGGGGCGTCCGCGCAGCGGACCACGTAAAAGGGGCCGGCCTCTACCGCTGCGCCGTCGCCCAGTTTTCGGCGATGTAGACCGGCGCCTCCGAGGGCGGGGGCGGGGCCTTGCCGCGGATCAGGTCGGCGGCCTTCTCGGCGATCATGATCGTGGGGGCGTTCAGATTGCCGCTGACGATGCTCGGCATGATCGAGGCATCGACCACCCGCAGGCCTTCGATGCCATGGACGCGGGTCTCGGCATCGACCACCGCCATGGAGTCCGTGCCCATCTTGCAAGTGCAGGAGGGGTGGTAAGCGCTCTCGCCCTTGGCGCGCACGAAAGCGTCGATCTCCGCGTCGCTCTGCACGGCGGGTCCCGGCGCCAGCTCCTCGCCGCGGTAGGGATCGAAGGCCTTCTGGGCGAAGATCTCGCGGGTCAGGCGCACGGCGGCCCTCATCTCCTGGCGGTCGCCTTCTCTCTGCATGTCGTTGAAGAGGATGCGCGGCGGATCGCGCGGGTCCTTCGAGCGCAGCTTGACGTAGCCCACCGAGGTCGGACGCATGGGGCCCACATGGGCCTGGAAACCCTCCTGCTGCACGGTGTCCGAGCCGTCGTAGGAGGCGGCGATCGGCAGGAAGTGGTACTGCAGGTCCGGGTGCTCGACCCCGGCGCGGCTGCGGATGAAGCCGCCGGCCTCGAAGTGGTTGCTGCCGCCCGGTCCGCTGCCGTTGAGATACCAGCGCAGGCCGATGCCGAGCTTGCGCAGCGGCCGGGTCGCGCCGTAGAGCGAGACCGGCTGTGTGCAGGCGTGCTGGACGTAGATCTCCAGATGGTCCTGCAGGTTCTCGCCGACGCCCGGCAGGTCGGCGACCACGGGGATCTCGAGCGCCTGCAGCGCATCGGCCGGCCCGATGCCGGAAAGCTGCAAGAGCTGCGGCGAGTTAATCGCGCCGCCGCTGAGGATGACCTCGCGCTCGGCACGGATTGCCTCGGTCCGGCCGCCCTTGACCAGCTCGACGCCCGTTGCACGGCTCCCTTCGAAGGTGACTCGCGTCGTCAGCGC
>JAKSDN010001098.1 GCA_022360075.1 Kiloniellales bacterium
GCCATCCTCGGCTCGCCCGATGCGCTGCAGATCATTCCGGTGAGCTGGGCACAGCGCTTCCCGGCGCTGCAGTCCGGCGACATCGACGTGATCATCAAGGTCACCGGCTGGACCATGAGCCGCGACACCGAGCTCGGCCTGCAGTTCTCGCGGCCCTACTTCATCGGCCCGACCAACATCCTCACCAGGGCCGAACTGGGTGCCCAGACGGCCGCCGACCTGGAAGGCGGGGTCTTCTGCATCAATGCCGGCACCTCGATCGAGCGGATCGTCGCCGACTACATGGGCGCGCGCGGCATCGAGTACGAAGCCTTGAACTTCGAGAAAGGCGAGGAGCTGCGCTCGGCCCTCTACGCCGGGCGCTGCGATGCGCTCGCGGGCTTCGGCCCCTTCCTGGCGGCCACGCGCTTCAACGCGCCGAACCCCGAGGACTTCGTCATCATCGACGAGGTTCTGGCGCTGGAGCCGGAGAGCATCGCCGCGCGCCAAGGCGACGACAACTTCATCGACGTGATCAACTGGATGGTCTCGGCCCTTTTGATGGCCGAGGAGAACGGCATCACCCAGGCCAACGTGGACGAGGTGCGCAAGAACCCGCCGTCCGCCTCGATCGAGCGCCTACTCGGCGTCTCGCCCGGCATCGGCGAGCGCCTCGGCCTCTCCGACGACTGGGCCTACAACACGATCAAGGCCGTCGGCAACTACAGCGAGATCTACGAGCGCACGGTCGGCAAGGACTCGCCCTACAAGCTGCCGCGCGGCAAAAACCATCTCTGGAGCGACGGCGGCCTGCTCTACACGCTGGTGCTCGACTGACGGCAAGCCCGGCCGGGCCCCCGACGTTCGGGGCTCGGCCGGCCCACGTCAAAGGGAGGGCTGAGCGATGATGCAGGCCCTGATGCAGCCCAAGACGCGTGCTTGGATCTATCAAGCGCTTCTTCTTCTCGCGGCCGTCGGCCTGACCGCCTCCTTCGTGCTGATTGCGCGCCAGAACCTGCTGGAGCTGGGCGTCGCCACGGGCTTCGGCTTCCTCGAGCGCTCGACGGGCTGGCCGATCAACTTCGCGCTCATCGAGGTGACGGACCGCTCGCCCTACTGGCGCATGCTGACGGCGGGCCTGCTGAACACGCTGCTCGTCGGTGGCCTCGGCCTGGCGCTGGCCACGGCCGTGGGCATCGCGATCGGGCTTATCCGCATCTCCAGCAACCTCGTCCTGAACGTGATCGGCACGACCTACGTGGAGATCTTCCGCAACGTGCCGCTCATTCTGCAGGCCTTCTTTTGGTACGCGGTCTTCACCCACCTGCCCTCGCCGCGCCAGGCGATCCCCTTGGCCGACGTCGGCTTCCTATCGAACCGAGGCCTGACCCTGCCCGCCTTGGACATGAGCGCACTCGATCTTTTGATCCTGATGCTCGGCGTCAGTGCCGCGTTCTATCTGGCGCACAGAGCGCGGCTGGCGAACCCGCGGACGGCAAGGATCGCTTGGCCGAGCGCCGCCGGCGCCCTTGTGGCCCTGTTCGTGGTTCTTCTGCTCGCCGGGAGGACGCCAGGCGCCCCTTTGATCAGCTTACCCGAGCTGCGCGGCCTGCGCTTCGTCGGCGGCTTCACGATCAAGCCGGAGTTCACCGCCCTCCTCACGGCGATCACGGTCTTCGGCGGCGCCTACATCGGCGAGATCGTGCGCGGCGGCTTTCTCGCCGTCGACAAGGGCAAAATCGAGGCGGCCCGCGCGCTGGGGCTCACCGGCTTTCAGATCAACCGGCTGGTCCGCATTCCCCTCGCCGTTCGCGCCATGCTGCCGGCGCTCGCCAATCAGTACGTCTGGCTGATGAAGGCGACCACGATCGGCATCGCCATCGGCTTTCCGGACTACTTCATGGTGGTCTCAACCTCCATCAACCAGAGCGGCCAGACGATCGAGCTCCTGGCCCTGCTGATGGGCGGCTTCCTGCTGATCAACTACGCCATCGGTTTCGTCATGAACCGGATCAACGCCCGGCTGGCGATCAAGGGACAGGGGGCCTGAGCCGTGGCCACGGTCGCCCTGGCGCCGCCGCCGCTCGACAGCGGCCCGCTCGCCTGGCTGCGCCGGCGGCTCTTCGCCTCTTGGTTCGACGGCCTGGTC
This sequence comes from Kiloniellales bacterium, assembly GCA_022360075.1. The sequence continues at coordinate 2,129 of JAKSDN010001098.1, forward strand.
ACGCTCGTCTTCGGCGCGCTGACGCTCTGGGTCCTGCTCCGCGTCTTCGACTGGGCCTTCCTGGGGGCCGTCTGGTCGCTCAGCGACCGGGAGCTCTGCCGCGAGGCCGGCGGCGCCTGCTGGGCCGTGATCGAGGCGCGCGGCCGGCTGATCCTGTTCGGGCTCTATCCCCACGAGCAGCACTGGCGCTCGAGCCTCGCCTGCCTTGCCATCGTGCTGACCATGGGGCTTTCCTGCCTGCCCTGGTTCTGGAGCCTCAAGCGTCTTCCGGCCCTCTGGCTGGCGGGATTCGGCAGCTTCATGCTGCTGATGTACGGCGGCCTCTTCGGGCTGCCGGTGGTCACGACCGAGCAGTGGGGCGGGCTGTCGCTCACCGTCTTCATCTTCTCGTCGGTGGTGGTGATCGGCATGCCGCTCTCCATCGTCCTGGCGCTCTCTCGCCGATCCGAACTGCCGATCCTGCGCGGGCTGGCCGGCGCGATCATCGATGTCGTGCGTTCGCTGCCGCTTCTGACCATCCTCTTCGCGGCGGCCGTCGTCGTGCCCTTCGTGGTCCCGGACTGGGCACAGGGCGACAAGCTCGGGCGCGTCGTCCTGGCCTTCGCCGTCTTCTTCGCCTGCTACCAGGCGGAGATCATCCGCGCCGGCCTGCAGGCGATTCCGGACGGCCAGGAGGAGGCGGCGATCGCGCTCGGGATGAAGTACTGGGCGCGCGTGTTCACCATCCTGCTGCCGCAGGCCTTCCGTAACAGCCTGCCCTCGACGATCAATCAGTTCGTCATCACCTTCAAGGAGACCTCGATCGTCACCATCATCGGCTTCTTCGAGATCATGGCCTCGGGCAACGCCGCGATCGGCCGCGGCGACTGGACCGGGCAGTTCGTCGAGGTCTACGTCTTCGTCGGCGCCATCTACTTCCTGTTCGTCTTCGGCCTGTCGCGCTACGGCGCCTACCTGGAGCGCCGCACCAGACTCAGCCACGAC
>JAKSDN010000068.1 GCA_022360075.1 Kiloniellales bacterium
CAGCCTCTCGGCGCTGCTGGTCAAGACCGTCTTCAACGACCCCGGCACGACGGTGCCGCAGACGGTCGTCCTGCCGGTCGAAGACCGCCTGCCGCGCCTGTTCGACAGCCACATCCACAGCGGCATCCTGATCGGCCTCATCGCGATCCTGCTGGTGCACCTGGTCATGACCCGCACGACTTTCGGCCTCAAGGCGCAGGTCATCGGCCACAATCCGCGCGCCGCGCAGCACGCCGGGCTCAACGTGCCGCGCCTGACCGTCGCCGTCTTCGCCTTCAGCGCCGGTCTCGCCGGCCTTGCCGGGGGCACCGAGATCCTCGGCGTCTTCGGCTTGGTCCAGAACGAGTGGAACCCGGCCTACGGCCTGCTGGTCGTGCCCCTGGTGTTCCTTGCGCGCTTCAACGGCTTCGCCGCGATCGCCATCGTCGCCTTCTTCGCGATGCTTTCGATCGGGGGCGAGTCGGCGGCGCGAAAGGCCGACATTCCGAACTTCTTCCTGCTGGTCGTCGTCGCCCTGCTGCTCATCTTCATGGCGCTCACCGAGTATCTGAGCGGGCGCCGGCAGGGCGAGCGGGGCCTGTGAGGCGCGGTCGGGGCGGGGTGCGATAGAAAGCCATGGCATCGCTCTTCACCGAAGCCTTCATCGCCTCGCTGCTGGCCGGCATGATCGCCGCCGGTATCCCGCTGCTGCTGGCCGGCCTGGGCGAGCAGGTCTCGGAGAAGGCCGGCGTGCTCAACATCGGCATCGAGGGCATGATGCTGCTCGGCGCCTATGCCGGTTTCGTCGCCGCCTTCTATCTGCAATCGGTCTGGATCGGCTTCCTGGCCGGCGGCCTGGCGGGGCTGGCGGTGGCGGCCCTCATGGCGTTGCTCTGCGTGCGATTCGGGCTCAACCAGATCGTCATCGGCATCGCCTTGACCCTCGGCGCCGAAGGCCTGACCGCGATCCTGCACCACGTCCAGTTCAGCCGGACCTATCCGCGCCTGCCCGGTGTCGAGAGCCTGGCGATCCCGGGCCTATCGGCGCTGCCGGTGCTGGGCCAAAGCCTCTTCGACCGCCATCCCATGGTCTACCTGGCGATCCTGCTCGTGCCGGTCATGGCCTGGCTGTTCCGCCGCACGCATGTCGGCCTCAACCTGCAGGCCGCGGGCGACAAGCCGGCCGCGCTCGACGCCGCCGGGGTGAGCGTGGTGGCGACGCGGACCTGGGCCGTGCTGGTGACCGGTTTTCTCGCCGGCGTCGGCGGCGCCTTCATGTGCGTCGCCGTGGCCGGGCTCTTCGTGCCCTTCATGACCGGCGGCGCCGGCTTCATCGCCATCGTGCTGGCCATGCTGGCGCGGGGCCGTCCGTTCTGGGTGCTGATCGGCGCGCTGCTGTTCGGGATCTGCCTGTCGCTGACGACCGCCGTGCAGGTTGCCGGCATTCAGCTTCCGACCGAGCTCGTGCAGATGCTGCCCTTCGCCATGGTGATCCTGGTGCTGGTCATCTTCGCGCGGCGCAGCTATCTGCCGGCGGCCCTCGGCCGGCCCTACGTGCGCGGCGCTCGCTGAGGCGCCCGATGCGAAAGACGGATCAAAAAAACGACGAGAGACAAGGGAGGCAAATCATGTCCGAGACCAAGGTTTACCTGCTCGACGGCGGTTCGCTGGTGATCGATGGCTTTCACTTCTTCTGGAACCGCGGGCCCGGCGGCGAGATCCGCTTTCCGAGCTACGCCGTGCTGATCGACCATCCCGACGGCAAGTACCTCTACGACACCGGCTTCGACTACGACCACGTCATGAAGGTGCTGCCCTTCGAGAAGCCGATCCAGGAGGATGAGCAGACGATACCTGGTGCGCTCGCCAAGATCGGCCTCAAGCCCTCGGACATCGATTACGTGATCAACTCGCACTATCACTTCGACCATTGCGGCGGCAACAAGCACCTGACGGAGGCCTGCACGCTCTGCCACGCGCTGGAGATGGAGGCCTGCAAGTGCCCGCAGCCCTTCGAGAAGCTCGGCTACTCGGACCTCAGCTTCGCACCGGAGATCGAGCGCGAGGCCGCGCTCGCCGGCAGCAGCGACGCGGTGCAGGCGCCGCCCCAGGACGTCGACCAGTACACGCCGAAGTTCGAGACCCTGAAAGGCGACCAGGAGATCGCCAAGGGCCTCTGGCTGATCGAGACGCCGGGCCACACGGCCGGCCACTACAGCCTGATGGTCGAGCTCGCCGGGCGCCGGCCGATGCTGTTCACGGGCGATGCCTGCTACAGCGCGAAGTCGATGGAGATGATGTGCATCGCGAGCTTCCACCTCGATCCGGTGGCGAGCCTGCAGTCCATGCAGCGTCTCAAGGACATGGCCGAAAA
>JAKSDN010000642.1 GCA_022360075.1 Kiloniellales bacterium
CGACCTTTTTCGCCGGCGGCCTGCTCACCGCCGTCCTGATGTTGGACGATCTCTACAGCCTTCACGAGGACGTGGCGCCGAAGATCCTGGGCGTTCCGGAGCCCTTGGTGCTCGCCCTCTACGCGGTCGCGGGCCTGGTCTACCTGACTGTGTTCGCCAGGCGCCTGCGCCAGTTCGAGCCCGCGCTGCTCGTCGTCAGCCTTGCCCTGTTCGCGGCCAGCATGCTCGCCGACCTGCTCATTCTCGAGCAGTACGACCAGCTCGCGTCGCTGAGCGAGGACGGCACCAAGTTCGTCGGCATCCTGGCCTGGGCTGGATTCCACGTCCGCGCCTCCTGGCTCGCGCTCTGCCAAGCCGACGGCGAGCGATAGCGCGTCGATCAATCGCATGCGTGGCCACCACGGCAAGAACCGGTAGGGCGGAATAGCGATAGCGTATTCCGCCGGATGAACTCTCAACGGTCCTCCCTTCTACGCTTTCCCACCTCAATCATACGGCGGGTTACGCTGCACCAACCCGCCCTACGTGCTCCGTACGATTCGAATTACGAGTCGTGAGCTAGGAGCTTGCGGCAGCCCATACGGGCGGTTGAGCATTCCGACATGCCGTAGGTCAGCTCCCGCTATCCATCGGCACACAAACTGTTATGCTTGCCGTTTTATCGGACTCTGGAGCGGGGGCGCCCGGATGAAGATTCAACACAAGTTGTTTGGTACACCGGTCTACTTTCAACATCTGTTCTTCGGTACGCCGGTTTGGCTTTGGGGGCTGGCTGTTGCGGTTCCCTTGATTCTCATCGGCTCGTTGGCCACGCAATCCTTCGTCGCCTTGGAGTCGTTCATGAAGGATCCCCTGGCGCTCGCGGGCCGATCGCCGTTCCTGGGGGCGGTGTCCAACCTGGGGGTCGTCGTATGGTGCATGACCGCTTCGATCGCGGTGTTCACCGGACTGCTGATTTCGCGGCGGGAGAAATTGCCCGACAGCGGCGCCTTGTTCATCGTCTGCGGGGTGCTCACGGCCGTGTTGATGCTCGACGACCTCTACATGTTTCACGAGGACGTCGCGCCGATGAGCTTGGGCATTCCGGAGCCCCTGGTGCTGGCGGTCTATGCGGCCGCAGGTCTGGCCTACCTGATCAAGTTCGCTCGACGTTTGCGTGACCTTCAGCCCGCGCTGCTCATCGTCAGTGCTGCTATGTTCGCAACCAGCATGCTGGCCGACCTGCTCATCACCGACCAAAGCACGCAGCTCGCATCGATGAGCGAGGACGGCACCAAGTTCGTCGGTATCGTGGCCTGGGCGGCATTTCATATTCGCGCCTGCTGGCTCGCGATCGGCCCGAGCGATGGCGAACGGTAGAGTGTTGATTGATCGCGTGCGCGACCACTACGGCAAGGAACCGTAGGGCGGAATAGCGCCAGCGTTTTCCGCCGGATGGAAACTGAACGGTTCTCCCTTCCAGGAACGCCCGCTTCAATTATGCGGCGGGTTACGCTGCGCTAACCCGCCCTACAAACTGTCCGCATCACTCCACATCCCTCCGCCACACCCCGCCGCAGAGACTGCCGGCGTAGAGCGTGCCGTCCGGCGCGAACAGCAGGCGGCCGATGCGCAGGTGGCCGAGGCCAGCGTTGGCCGGCTGCCACGACCCGCCGCCGTCGCGGCTCTCGTAGAGGCCTTCGCTGCCGTCGGCGGGGTGCCAGTGGTCGACGCGGCTCATGACGATGTGCTCTGGGTCGGCCGGGTTGACGGCGACGGCGAGGACCTGGTTGCCGGTGCCGTCAGGGTCGGGGTCATAGGGGAAATCGGAGACGCGCTGCCAGGTCACACCGCCGTCGCGGCTGCGATGCAGGTTGCCGTCGTCAGCCGCGGCGTAGAGGCCGCCGGCGGCATCCTCCAGGTCCCAGATCAGGTCGATGCCGGGCAGAACGCGCTGCCAGGTCGCGCCCCGGTCGGCGGAGCGCCAGAGGCCGGACCAGAAGCTGGCGGCGAAGATCGTGCCGGTGCGGTCGACCAGCAGCTCCATGAAGCGGCGCGCACTGGGCTGGCCCTCCGTCGGCTGCCAAGTGGCGCCGCGGTCGTCGGAGCGGAACAGCCGGCCGCCGTCCTGCAGCAGGTAGAGCCGGTTGCTGTCCGTGGGGTCGGTGGCGAAGTAGGTCTCGCCCGCGCTCCAGGGCGCGTCCGGCTCGGGCTCGGCGAAGAGCGAGTCCCAAACCCTGAGGTCGCGGCTGGCCAGGAGCTGGGTGTAGTCCTGGTGCCAGGGCGATGCGGTCACGTAGACCCGCGGTCGGTCCTCGTTCGGCCCGCCTGCGCCCGGCACGGCGGCAACCCGCCAGTAGTGGCCGGCGAGGCGACGGTACTGGGCGTTGACCCGGGGCAGAATCGCCTCCCAAGTCGCGCCGCGGTCGTCGGAGGCGAGCAGGCCCGCGTCTCGGTGGGTGGCGAAGAGGCGGTAGCCGGCCGCGGCACCCGGTTCGGACGCAATGGCGAGATCGGTGACGCAGGTGTTCTGCGCGCCGCGCACCTTGCCTTGCCAGGAAGCGCCGCCGTCGTCGCTGCGGTTGACGCTCCAGGCCTCGGTGAAGAACAGGCGTTCGGGATCGTGCGGGTCGAGAGCGAGCTGCCAGCCCTCGGTCGGGTAGTAGCGCCAGGCCTCGGTCGGGCTGACGCGGCGGTCGAAGCCGACCTTGCCGGCCGCGCGCCAGCTCTCGCCGCCGTCGAGAGTCTTCCAGATCGCGGCATGATAGTCGTCCGGACGCGGCAGCGGCGCCGTCGAGAGATAGGCGGTGTCCGGGTCCTCGGGATGCACGGCCAGCGACAGCGCGCGGACATCGTCGAGCGGCAGGCCGCCGTTGATCGCCTCCCAGGTGAGGCCGCCGTCGCGGCTGCGGAACACGCCATCGCGCTCCAACGCCGCGTAGACCCGGCCGCCGCGGCCGATCGCGAGGTCGAGGACCACTGCCTGCGCCGGCAGGCCCTCGTTCGCGGCCTGCCAGGAGCCGGCCGCGCCGGCCGCCGCGCTGCGCACCACGCCGAAGCCGTAGACCGCGGCGAGCACGATCTCGGGATCGGCCGGATCGAAGACCACGGCGGCGATCGGCGCCGGATAGGGCGTCTCGTCCGGGTCGTCGACCATGGTGCCGGCACTGACCCGGTGCAGGCGGGCACCGGTCATCGGCGGCGCGTAGACCTGAGTCCAGCTCTCGCCGGCGTCTTCGCTGCGCCAGATGCCGCGCGCCCGGCTGCCGCTGAGGATCACGCCCGGACGCGCCGGGTCCGGGGCGATGGCACGCAGAGTGCGGTTGTTGCGGAAGGCGATGCCGTGCGCAGCGGTCGCGGGCAGGTGTTGCCAGGTGAGCCCGGCGTCCCGGCTGATGTACAGGCCGGCCTTGTCGGATTCGGCGAAGGCGCCGGTGCCGGCATAGAGCGCCTCGGGGTCGAAGGGATCGATCGCGAGCGAGGGCACCTCGTAGCTGCCCAGGCCGCGGCTGCGGAATTCCCAGGTCTCGCCGTAATCGCTGCTGCGGAAGACGCCGGCCACGTCGCTGGTCAGGTAGACCACGCCCGGGGTCTGGGGATCGAAGACGACGCTCAGGTAGTTGCCGGCACCGCCGAAGCCGGCCGGCTGCCAGTCTGCGGCCTCGGCGGTGGAGGTCGGGAGGCGTGTGACGAGAAGCCCGAAAGCGATAGCGAGAAGGGCGAAGACGCTGCTAATCCACCGTGCGTCCTTCGAGACGCACCCTTTCGGGTGCTCCTCAGGATGAGGAACGTTCTTTGTGGCAGAAAAGTCGTTCCTCATCCTGAGGAGCCCGCGGGGCGGGCGTCTCGAAGGACGCACCACCGAGGTCCAGATCGCCCAGGACAACGAGTCTCACCCCTTGCGCGCTTCGCGCCGCCGCTTCCAGTCCCGCGCGCGGTCCTCCAGGGCGAAGGCCAGGCGGGGGCGCTGGAGCACCAGCCAGTAGCTCCATTCCTCGCCGGTGCCGAGGCGGCGCTTGTGCAGGTTGTCGC
>JAKSDN010001268.1 GCA_022360075.1 Kiloniellales bacterium
GATGATCACCCGCGACGATGCCCGTCACACCTACGACTTCGGCGACCGCTACGTGATCGAGCCGAGCGCCCATATGTGGGACCAGGACCGCGTCGGCCTGGCCGAGAGCGGCGGCAAGCTGGTCCCCGAGGGCTTCGAGTATACCAGCGACAACAACCAGGACTGGCTCGACGCGAGCGGCCTGCAGCAGCTTCTGGAGGAAGGCGCCTCGTGACCTCGGCGCCAGAGGCATTGCCGAAGATCCTGCTGACCGGCGCGACCGGCGCGCTGGGCGTTCACCTGACGCCGGCCTTGCGCCGGCTCGGCGCCTGCCGCCCGCTCGGCTTCCGCGCCATGCCAACAGGCGGCGCACAGGTCGACCTGACCGACCGGGAGGCGACTTGGGACTTGCTGGGTCGCGAGCAGCCCGACTTCATCGTCCACGCCGCCGCCAAGGCCGATGTCGACGACTGCGAGAGCGACCCGGAAGCCGCGCACCGGCTCAACGTCTTGGCGACCCGGCACCTGGTCGATTGGGCCCGTCGGAACCGGCCGTCGCTGCGCTTCCTCTACATCTCAACCGACCATGTCTACGACGCGCCCGGCGCCAGCGCCGAGGACTCCGTGCAGCCGGTCAACGTCTACGCCCTGACCAAGCTCTGGGCCGAGGATCTGGCGCTGATGCTGGAGCGCAGCCTGGTCGTGCGCACCAGCTTCTTCGGCTCCGGCACGGCGCGGCGGCGCACCTTCGTCGACTGGGTCGTGGAGAGCTGCCGCGGCAAGCGCCCGGTCACGCTGTTCGACGACGTCTTCTTCAACCCGCTCGAGGTGGGACAGCTCTGCGATCTGATCGTGGCGCTGATCGAGCGCGACGCCCGCGGCGTCTACAACCTGGGCGCGGCCGGCGGCGGCCTCACCAAGGGCGACTTCATTCGCCTGCTGGTCGAGCGCTTCGGCCTGCCCGCGACCGGACTGCGCCCGGGCCGGGTCGAGGACGTGGCGCTGCGGGCCAGACGGCCCAAGGACATGCGCATGGCGCTGTCCAAGGCCGAGGCGCTGCTCGGCCGTCGCCTGCCCAGCGTCGCCGAGGGCCTCGAGCGGCTGACCCTGGACGGGCCGCAGTCCCGAGCGAGCTGAGCACGATCGCGCGATATGACCGAGCGACTCCTGGTGATCGCCGCCCATCCGGACGACGAGGTTCTGGGCTGCGGCGGGACGATCGCGCGCTTCCGCGATGCCGGCCATGCGGTGCGGGTCGCCTTCCTGGCCGAAGGCATCACCGCGCGCTACGACCCCTCGGAATTCGACGACCCCAAGGTCCGCGCGGAAAGCCGGCAGCGCAACGAGAACGCCTTCAAGGCGCTGGCCCTGCTGGGGGTGGAGGGCCAGGAGATCTTCGTCAACCAGCGCCCCTGCTGCCGTCTCGACCAGGTGCCGCTGATCGACCTGGTCAAGGAGATCGAGGGCCATATCCACGATTTCCGGCCGAGCCAGCTCTTCACCCATTGGGAACGCGACACCAATGTCGACCACGGCATCGCGCTGCGCGCGGTGCTGGCCGCGGCGCGGCCGGTGGCGATCCCCTTTCTCAAGCGGCTGATGGCTTTCGAGGTCCTCTCCAGCAGCGAATGGAACACGACCGCCGCCTTCCCGGCCAACGCCTTCGTCGACATCAGCGCGCAGATCGACCGCAAGATCGACGCCATGGCGGCCTATGGCGACGAGCTGCGCGCGGCGCCCCATCCGCGCTCGAGCGAGGTGATCCGCGGGCTCGCGACCTTTCGCGGCACCCAGGCCGGCGTGCGCTGCACCGAGGCCTTCAGTCTGATCCGCAGCCTCGATTCATGACCGCGCTGTACTTCCGCTGCGATGCGGGCCGCGAGGACGGCCTGGGGCACCTGTCGCGCTGCCTCGCCTTGGCCGAGGCCTCCCATCGCAACGGCGCATCGCC
>JAKSDN010000912.1 GCA_022360075.1 Kiloniellales bacterium
GCGGTCGACACCCACATCTTCCGGGTCTGCAACCGCACCAGCCTCGCCCCGGGCAAAACGCCGCTGGCGGTGGAATTGAAGCTGGAAAAGGTGGTGCCGGCGGACCGCAAGCTGCACGCCCACCACTGGCTCATCCTGCACGGCCGCTACGTCTGCAAGGCCCGCAAGCCCGACTGCCCCGCCTGCGTCGTCGCCGACCTTTGCCGCTACAAGGCCAAGACCACGGTGACGGAGCCGGCTGCCGCGAAGCCGAAACGCAAGGCCGCAAAGGGCAAGCGGGCGGTAGCGCGGTGATCGCTTCGAGAACGGATTGGTGGCGGACGACGGTAGGGATTCGACACAAGTAAACACAGATGCACACAGATCGATCGAGAAGGCCGAGGCGGCGTGAGCAACTCGGCGCATCTGTGTGCATCGGTGTTCAACTGTGTCGAACGAACCTTCGGTCACGCGGCACGGTTCCTCGTGCCAACCTCATGTCATCCTCGGACAAGCGTCGCGCAGCGGCGCGCCGATCCGAGGATCCATGGGAGATAGCGGACCAAGACCCAACCATGGATCCTCGGGTCTGCGCCCGAGGATGACAGACACATTTGATTGGCTGGATCGCGAGACCGGGGCCGGTAAGTATTTGACACGGATGAACGGGATGAACACGGATATCCGTGTTCATCCCGTTCATCCGTGTCAAATCAATCAGATCACAAAGCCGACTCGATGCCGGGCTTCGTTCGCGCCCAAGTGGACGCATTCATAGACCGGCTGACCGGCTTCGGCCAACGCCTTAGCGGTCGAGCCTCAGGCGGCCCTGGTCGATTGCCGCCGCTTGCTGTTCGCTTGCGGCCTCGCCGTTGCCGCGGGCCGCGCCGTTGCCTTCCGCGCCCTCGGAATCGGCTTCTTCCGCCGAGTCGTCCGCGTCGCCCTCAGGCGCGCTCGCAGTTTCGGGTGCCGCCGCCGCCTCGCCGCCCTCGCCGATCATGTCGACCGTGCCGGCGATCTTGCCGCCGCGCTCGATCTCCAGGTCGGCGTAGCGGATGACGCCCTGGATGCGGCCGGTGGAGCGCACGTAGAGCCGCTCCTTGGCGACCAGCTCGCCCTCGAAACGGCCGCTGATCTCGGCCTCCTGGACGATCGCAGCACCATCGAACAGGCCGCTGTCGGCGATCTCGAGCGACAGGCAGTCGTTCAGGTTGGCCTCGACCTCGCCCTCGACCACCAGCTTCTCGCACTTCTTGATCTCGCCCGAGAGCCGGATCTCGCGCCCGACGACGAGCTTGCGGCCCTCCGCGACGCCGGCGGCGGGTGCCCCCCGGGCCTCGCCGCGCGGCTCGGCGCGCCGCGGCGCCTGGCCGATCGGGTCGAGCGCACGGCGCTGTAGCGGACGCGCGCCGGTGCCCTCGCTCTCGGCCCCGCCCTCGCCGCCTGTGACGGTCTCGCCCGTGCCTGGCTTGTCGTCCTGTCCCGGGGTCTTGCGCTTGCCGAACATCGCGATCTTCCTCTGCTCGAAGGGGCCGGACCGCCGCCGAGGCGAGGCCCGGGCCCGGCTCAGGCCGCTTCGGCCGTGGCTGCGGCCCCGCTTTGGCGCAGCCGCTCGAAGACGTGCACCAAGAGGCCCGTGGCCACGATCGGGGCCAAGAGATTGACGATGGGGATCGAGAACAGAAAGGTGATGATGACCCCCGCGAGAAAGGTCTTGCCTCGATAGCGTCGTCTCAGCCGGCGCGCCGCCGGCGATTCGAGGCGCCGCACGGCCACCAGCTCGAAGTATTCACGCCCCAGAAGGTAGCCGTTGATTCCGTAGAACACAAACAGGTTCAAGGGCGGGATGAATAACAGCAGCAGATAGAGCGGCAGCGCCAACAAGTTGACCACAATAGTCGCAATAGCCAGCCCGA
>JAKSDN010000539.1 GCA_022360075.1 Kiloniellales bacterium
AGGTCCTCGCCGCCGTTGTCGCGGATGATCTTCTGCATCCACTTGCTGGTGATGTGGCCGTAGTTGTAGTCGGCCGCGAGGATGTAGCCCTTCTTGCCGCCGAGCTCGCTCATGACGTAGGGGATGAGGGCTTCGAGCTGCTGGGCCGGCACCATGCCGGTATTCGCGTGCCGCCGGTCGCAGACCCCGCCTTCGTAAAGCGAGTTGTAGAACAGCAGGCCCTGGAATTTGCGCACGATCGGCCGCATGACCTCGCGCGAAGAGCTGGTGATGCCGCCATGAATGACCTGCACCTTGTCGCGCAGCAGCGCCTGGGTCGCGTACTGCGAATTGAACTGGTTGTTCGACTGGCTGTCGTAGAAGAACAGCTCCAGCGGGCGGCCGAGCAGGCCGCCGCCGGCGTTGATCTCGTCGACCGCCATCGCTACGGCCTTCATTTGCTTGAGGCTGTAGATATTGAGCCCGCCGGTCTGATCGAGAATGTTGCCGACCCGGATCGGCTCCTCGGCGGCGATGCCGGCGGAAGACAGTACAGTTGGCAGGCTTGAGATCGCGAGCGCGCCGGTGGCCCTGCGCATGAACTGGCGGCGACTGAACTTCATGGTCCACTCCGTCCTTGGTTGTTTTGATTGTGCTCCCCGAAGGGCGCTATCGAACGCCAAGCCCGCGTTGAAGGCAATGGGGTTGAATGCATCCAGGCCGAGTATACAGGCCGTCGAGCACCCGATTGCCGGCTAAACCGTTGCTACGGCGAAGCTTTTGAGCGCCTCCGGATTAGGCTCGGGCCCCAGGCCGGGTCCATCGGGCACACGCAACTGGCCCTCTTGCGGGTCGATCAGGTCGCCGTAGAGGCTGGCTTCAGGCGTGACGTAGAGCCGCTCCGCCAGGCCCGCGTGGGGCAGGGCCGCCAGCAGGTGCAGCGTCGCCAGCCAGCCCGGCCCGAAATAGGGCGAGTGGGGCATGAGCGCCACGCCGTGGGTCTCGGCCAGCGCGGCGACCTTTAGGAACTCGGTGATGCCGCCGACCTTTGTCACGCTCGGCTGGGCGAAGGTGATCGCGCGGGCCGCGAACATGGACTGGAACTGAAAGGCGGTGCAGGCGTTCTCGCCGGCCGCGAGCGCGATCCCGCTCTCCTGCTGCAGGCAGGCGAGGGAGGCGAAGTCCTCGGGCGGGAAGATCGGTTCCTCCAGCCAGTAGAGGTCGTAAGGCTTCAGGCGCCGCGCGGCCTCGCGGGCCTGTTGCGGCGTCCAGGGACAGTTGGTGTCGACCGTGAGCGGCACCTCGGGCCCGATCGCCGCGCGCGCGGCCCGGACCTCCGCTTCCTCGGTCTCGTGCAGCTTGATCACGCCATAGCCCTCGTCGAGCGCCGCCCGGCAGCGCTCGGCGACGATCTCGGGGTCGCGGTACTTGAAGAGGCTCGCATAGCCTGGAATGCGCTCGCGGTGCGCGCCGCCGAGCAGCCGGTGCAGCGGCAGGCCCGCGCTCTTGGCCGCGATATCCCAGAGCGCGATGTCGAGGCCGGAGAGCGCGAAGATCGTGATGCCATAGCGCCCGAAGAGATGCAGCTCGCGCTGGAGCTGGATCATGCGCTGGGCGATGTTGCGCGCGTCCTGACCGACCACGATCGGCGCCAGCATGTGATCGACCGCCGCCTGCACGGCCTGGCGGCAGTTGTAGCTGAAGGCCTCGCCCCAGCCGACGATCCCGTCCTCGGTCTGGACCCGGACCAGGACCATGTCGAGATTGAGCCAGGCACGGCCGCCCCAGCCGGCTGGCTGGCCGCCGTGCGAGAAGGGGATGCTGAGGGGAATGGCCTCGACGGTCGCGATCTTCATTCTTGTCCTCCTGACCGTTCAGCGCCGTGAATCGCGCCGCAGGCTCATGATGCCCACGCCCATCGCGACCGAGCCGAAGGTCTCGGAGAGCCCGAAGAACAGAAGCAGCAGGAAGAGCCAGCCCTTTTCATCACCACTGGCCATCGTGCGGATCCCGCCCAGGTCGGATAGCAGAATCAGCCCGCCGAGCAGGACGGCGGCCAGCAAGCCGACGACGAGGTGCTCCGCCAAAAACCACAGGGCGCCGCGCTCCGCGGGAGACATGCGGATCCCCATTCCCTTCTTTCCCGTTCGGCATATTAAGCTTTGCTCAATCAACATTCTTCAAGGAATCTTGGCCTCTCCCACCGAGAATGCTCCACGTGTTCCGCAGCGGCGCGGTCGCGCCGTCGGCAAGCCGTACCCTCAGCAGGTCGGGCCGAGGCCATG
>JAKSDN010000962.1 GCA_022360075.1 Kiloniellales bacterium
ACTGCTGGTCATCCCGCTGAGGACGGATGATGTCGTCTTCGCCGCGTCGCGCGATCTGGTTTTCGATCACGACGGCGAATTGACGCTCGACGACATCGACGGATTGCCGATGGTCGGTTTCCCGCGCGACGTCGCGCCATTCTATTTCGACAGGCTTCAAGCCGGCCTGGCGAAGATCGGGTTCAAGGCCCATTACGCTCAGCTCGCGCCAAGCGAAACGGCGATGCTCAGCCTCGTCTCCGCCGGCGTCGGCTGCGCCATCGTCAATTCGTCCAACACCAACCGCCCTCCGAGAAACGTACAATTCCGTAAAATCCAAGGCCTCTCGGTACCGATCGAGTTCGTCTTTATCCATCGTGATCCGGCCGGAACATTGCTGAGTCTGTTTATCGAGTCGCTGGCCGCATAGCTCCCGGCGGCGGCGCGGACTTCGCCACAAATTGATATCAGATAGGCATCACATTCTTCGCTTATCGGCATTTGAGATTATCGCTCTCACAAACCACCTTGTCCTCGTCAGGCAGGCCTGGAGCCTCGCCAAGCTGGAGGACGGACGATGAGCCGCAAAGATACCGACACCGCCAACCCATCGCGTCGTGCAGCGATTGGACTTGCCGCAGCGGCCGCCGGATCGGCGCTCGCCGGCCAAGCGCTGGCAAACAGCCTCAACCCGGAACCGGCGCCAAGCGCAGCCAATCCGAACGGCCGCTTCGCCGGTAAGGTCGTTGCCGTCACCGGCGGGAACTCCGGCATCGGTGCCGCGACCGTTCGCGCGTTCGCTTTCGAAGGGGCGAAGGTGATGTTCTGCGCCCGCCGCGACGCACTCGGGCGGGAGGTCGAAGCAGCGGTTCGCGCCGCGGGCGGCGACGCCACATGGATGGTGACCGACGTGCGCGACCCGGCGCAGGTCGAAGCCTTCATCAACGCGACGGTCGAAACATACGGTCGTCTCGACGTGCTGTTCAACAACGCCGGTATCTTCATGACGCCGGCGCTGTTGGAAGATATTTCGGTCGAGAATTACCGCGACCTGATGGCCACCAACACCGACGGCGTCTTCTACGGCATGAAATTCGCGCTGCCGGTCATGAAGGCGCAAGGCGGCGGCGTGATCGTCAACATGGCCTCCGTCGCCGGCCATCGCGGTTTCGCCACCACCGCTCACTACAACGCGTCCAAGCATGCGGTCATCGGCATGACCAAGGCGGCGGCCGTGGCGAGCGCCAAGGACAACATCCGCGTTACATCGATTTCGCCGCTTGCCGTCGACACGCCGATGCTACAGGAGAGCTTTGCCTATCAGGGACTGACCTATGAGGCGGTTGCCCCGACCCTGGTGACGCCGCGGATCATGGAGCCCTACGAGATGGCCGAGGGTGTCATGTTCCTCGCCCCCGATGCCGCCACCGCC
>JAKSDN010000687.1 GCA_022360075.1 Kiloniellales bacterium
CAGCGACGAGCAGCTCCACGCCTCCCACCGGGACCATCAGTCGATCTTCCGAGCCCTGCGTGCGCGGGAGCCGGACCGGGCCGCGGCGTTGGTCCGCGAGCACATACTGGCCGCGCGGGACCGCATGCTCGTGAGCCGTCAAGCCGAGGGAAGCCGTGTGGAGCGAGAGGCTGAAGAGGTGGAAGACTGGGGCGCAGTCCTCGAAGCCGGTCGTAGCTGATACGCCGTTCTCCCGATTCCGAATGCTGCTGAAGCGTATTCCGCTCGCGCTGACTCACGCGCCCTAACCAGGGTGACGGACAACGCTGCGACCAGACCGCGGCGATAAAGATCGCTTGCGCACCAATTTCATTTTGTATACTAAATTTAAAAATCGTATGCAAAATAGCTTCGGGTTCGCACATGCCCTCGGTCGAAATCGTTGAAGTCTCTCCTCGGGACGGTTTGCAGAGCGAGCAGGCCCGGCTCACGGCGGCCGAGAAAGTGGCGCTGATCGGCCTCGCCGCTGCGGCGGGGGCGCGCCGGATCGAGGCGGCCAGCTTCGTCAACCCCAAACGGGTCCCGCAGATGGCCGATGCCGACGAGGTCATGCGGCTGCTGCCGAGGCCGGCCGGGTTGTCCTACATCGGCCTGGCCCTGAACGAGCGCGGCGCCGAGCGCGCTGTCGCGGCGGGGTGCGACGAAGTCAATTTCGTGGTCGTCGCCAGCGAGACCTTTAGCCAGCGCAACCAGGGCGCCGGGGTCGCGGAGACCTTGGAGCGGTGGCGCCGGGTCGCCGCCGTCGCGAAGGCCGCCGGGCGGCGGACTTCAGTGACGATCGCCGCGGCGTTCGGCTGTCCGTTCGAGGGAGAGGTCGGGCTGGACCAGGTGACGTCGATCGTCGAGCGCTTGGCTGAAGGCGACACGGCGCCCGACGAGATCTCGCTCGCCGACACCATCGGTGTCGCCGTTCCCCCTCAGGTTGGAGCCGCCTTCGAGACCGTCGCTCGGATCGTCCCCGACGCCAAGCTGCGCGGACACTTCCACAACACCCGGAACACCGGACTGGCCAATGCCTTCGCGGCGCAAGGGGCCGGTGCGCAAGCGCTCGATGCGAGCCTCGGCGGCATCGGCGGCTGCCCCTTCGCGCCCGCCGCGACCGGGAACATCCCCACGGAAGATCTGGTGTATCTGCTCGAGCGCAGCGGCATCGCGACCGGACTCGACCTGCAACGCGGGATCGAGGCGGCGCGCTGGCTCGGCGGCAAGCTCGGCAAACGGGTCCCCGGCATGCTCGAAAAGGCCGGGCCGTTTCCCGCCGCGGCGTGACCTAGACCTCGAATCGGGCGACGGATGAATGCCGCGATGAAGCCTCTGAGCCACTTCCTCATGCTCGACCTCACGCACATGCTGTCGGGTCCCTACGGCACCATGCTGCTGACCGACATGGGCATGCGCACCATCAAGGTCGAACCGCCCGGGCGCGGCGAGGGCACCCGAAAGCTGCTGAGTGCGAGCGCCGAGTACGCGCGGGACGGCATGGGCGCCTACTTCATGACGCTCAATCGCAGCAAACAGAGCGTCTGCATCGACCTCAAGCAGACGGAGGGACGAGACCTCTTCTACGAGTTGGTCGAGCGGGCAGACGTGGTGTTCGACAACTTCAGTCCGGGTGTGACGGAGCGCCTCGGCATCGACCACGAGAGCCTGGCGCGGATCAACCCCAGGATCGTCACCTGCGCGGTGACCGGCTTCGGGCAAACCGGGCCGAACCCGAACCGGCCGGCCTTCGACATGGTGGCGCAGGGGATGGGCGGCGGCATGTCGATCACCGGCATGCCGGGTGGCGAGCCGACCCGGGCGGGCATACCGATCGGCGATCTTGGCGGCGGGATTTTCGGCGCGCTCGGCACGCTGGCCGCGCTGCACGAGCGCGAGAAGACCGGCCGCGGACGGCATGTCGACATCTCCATGCTCGACTGCCAGATCTCCCTGCTCAACTACATGGCGACCATGCACTTCCTGTCGGGCAAGAGCCCGGGGCCGGAAGGCAACGGGCACTTCGTCCACGTTCCCTACAACACCTTCAGGACCAAGACGCGGCACATCATCATCGCCGTCATCTTCGACAGCTTCTGGCCGAAGCTCCTCGAGGTCCTGGGTAATCCGGCCCTCGACCGCGAGGACTTTCTGGAACAGCCGGGAAGGCTCGCCCAACGCGCCTTCATCGAAGCGGAGATCGAGAAGGTGCTCGTGACCCGCGATGCGGAGCACTGGCTGGAGGCCTTGTCGCGCCAGCGGATTCCTTGTGCCCCCGTCAACGACTTCGAGCACGCTTTGACCGACCCGCAGGTCCTTGCCCGCAACATGGTCGTCGATGTCCCCATGCCGGGCGGCCAGCCGGTTTCCATGCCGGGTAACCCGGTGAAGCTCGGTGCCGGCTCCGACGACGGCTTCGTGGCGCCGCCGCGGCGTGGCGAGCACAGCGAGGAAGTCTTCACGACGCTTCTCGGCATGAAACAGGACCGCCTGGCCTCGCTGCGCGAGCGCGGCGTGATCGAATGATGGGAGCGACGGGAAACATCGCTTCCGCCGCCGGGCCGCTGAACGCGGACGCGCCACCCGATCTCACGGCGGCCTTGGCCGGCGATGTCCTGGACCTGACATACGAGCGGCTGTCCGATGCCGACCTCACGCAATTGAATCGGCTCGTCTTCGACCACCTCGCGGTATGCCGGCGCGGTGCCGAGGCGACCTGGAGCCGGGCGGTCCAGGATTACGTCCGTGCGCTGGAGACCAATGGCGCCGCCCGGGTGTTCGGCACCGGCTTCACCGCCTCGCCGGCCCTGGCGGCCCTGGCGAATGCCACGGCGGCGCACGGCCTCGAGCTGGATGACACGCACGACGAATCGATCACCCATCCCGGCGCGCCGGTGATCGCCGCCAGCCTGGCGGTGGCCCAGGCTTTGGGTCTCGGCGGCCGCGAGGTGCTGCCGGCGATCGCCGCCGGCTACGAGGTGGCGGGGCGGATCGGTGCGGCCACCGGGGCCGCCCAGGTGCTGGAGCGCGGCAACCATCCGACCGCCTTGTTCTGCGGCTTCGGCGTGGCGGCGGCGGTGGCGAAGCTGTTCGGCCTGGAGCGCGATGGCCTGATCGCCGCCTGGGGGCTGCAACTCTCGGCGGCGGGCGGCTCGATGCAGTTCTCGGTCGATGCTGCGGGCACGGCGGTCAAGCGTCTGCACGGCGGCTATGCCGCCCAGGGCGGTTTGCTCGCCGTCGAGCTTTCGCGGCGCGGCCTGGCCGGACCGGGCCAGGCCTTCGACGGTGAGTACGGCCTCTGCCGGCTCTATGGCACGACGCCGGATCTCGAGCGCTTGTCGAAGGACGGCGACGTCGCGCTGGAAATCCACGCCATCAGCTTCAAGCCTTATCCCTGCTGCCGGCTGTTCCATTCGACCCTGGACGCATTGGCGATGGTGACCGACGGCTTCGCGTTGCCGCCCGACGCCATCCGGCGCGTGCGGGTCGGCGGCCCCGCAATCCTCGCGACCCAGCATATGCTGCGGCGGCCGAAGTCGGAAATGGCGGCGCAGTACAGCCTGCCGTTCACCCTGGGCGCGGCCATGGTGTTCGGGCCGGAAGCGATCGA
>JAKSDN010000575.1 GCA_022360075.1 Kiloniellales bacterium
GCCTCGGAGATCCTGACCCTGGGCAGCCGCGAGCAGCGCATCGCCGGCAGCATCGATGCGACCGCCGCGCCGGAGGAGGCGCTGGACGCCGCCCGCGACCTCGCCGCCGAGACCGGCGCCGTGGTCGCGGTGACCGGCGCGATCGACTACATCACCGACGGAGCGCGCATCCTGGCGGTCGACAACGGCGATCCCATGATGACCCGCGTCACCGCCATGGGCTGCGCGCTCACCTGCCTGATCGGGGCTTGCTGCGCGGTCGAGAGCGATGCGATGACCGCGGCCGCCCATGGCCTGGCGATCATGGGCGTGGCGGGCGAGCTTGCCGCCGTCGGGGCCGAGGGTCCCGGCAGCTTCCGGCAGCGCTTTGTCGACCGGCTCTACGGGCTCGATGAGGCCACGCTCGACGAGCGCGCGCGCATCGGATAGGCGGACATGACCGACCCGCGACGCCACTTCGACCTGAGCCTCTATCTCGTGTTGGGTGCCGACGACGTCGGCGACCGCGACTTGGTCGAGGTCGCCGCGGCGGCGGTGCGCGGTGGGGTAACCCTAGTGCAGTTCCGCGAAAAGCGCGCGCCGTCGGATGCGACGATCGAGCGGGCGCGCCGGCTGAAGAAGGCACTGGCAGCCTTGGGCGTGCCGCTGATCGTCAACGATCATCTCGAAGTCGCGCTGGCGGTCGATGCCGAGGGCCTGCACCTCGGCCAGGACGATATGGACGCCGCCGCGGCGCGCGCGGCCTTGGGGCCCAGGCGCATCCTCGGTCTCTCGGCCGGCGACGCGGACGAGGCCAGCCGCGTCGACCCGGCGGTCGCCGACTATGCCGGCATCGGCCCCGCCTATGCCACCGGCAGCAAGGCCGACGCGGGCGCGGCGATCGGCCTCGAAGGGATCGCCGATCTGCGCGCCCGGCTATCGCTGCCCCTCGTCGCGATCGGCGGCATCGCGTCCGGCCGCGTGACGCCGGTCATGGCTCGCGGCGTGCAGGGCGTGGCCGTGGTCTCGGCGATCTGCGCCGCCGCGGACCCGGAAGCGGCGGCGCGCACGCTTAGGCGGGAGGTGGAGGCGGCGAAGGTGGTGGCTTGAGGAAGGGGGCGGCGATCGCGTCAACCTTGGCGCGGTTTTATAGTGTCGCTGCCGAGTCTCATCCGCGTTCTCCTTCTATCGACGTTTGCTTTTGCTTTGTCCGCTCCGCGGACGCCCCCCACCCTAACCCTCCCCCTCAAGGGGGGAGGGAAATCAATGTGTTGGCTTCATTCTATCGCCTCCCCCCTCGAGGGGGAGGTCGGCGCGGAGCGACGGGTGGGGGGCTGGCGCGGAGCGCCGAAAGGGTCTTCTGTTCGCGGCAAGACCGGGTCATGCCCGAGGCCAACGTTATCGGCACCGGTTACGCCGAAGCGGCCCTGCCTTCACAAGAACATCTCGCCGATATCGACCGTCGACTTCTTGCCGAGATGGCGGTGGTTGTCGCCGAGCCAGGTCTCGGCGCGGGCGCGGCCGATGTCGCGCAGGTGTTGCAGGAAGGTCCAATCGGCGTTGAGCTTGCTGGAGACGCCGAGCGCGCGCATCTCGTCCTCGGCTTCGATGACGTGGATCAGCAGGCGTTTCAGCCGGCCCTCGTCGTCGAAGCCGCCGTCGATCAGCTTGGTGACGAAGGCGATCGCGCGCATCTCGCGCATCAGTGTGGCGTTGAAGGTGACCGTGTTCAGGCGATCGAGAATACCCTGGGCCGTGGTCGGCACGTCGTCGTGGTTGATCGGGTTGATCTGTACCAGCAGGACGTCGCGCGCTTCGGTGCCGTAGATCAGCGGGAAGATCGCCGGGTTGCCGCTGTAGCCGCCATCCCAATAGGCTTCGCCGTCGATCTCCACGGCCTGGTGCAGGAAGGGCAGACAAGCCGAGGCCATGACCGCGTCCAGGCTCATCTCGGCAAGCTCGAAAACCTTGACGCGGCAACGCTTGATGTCGGTCGCGCCGACGAAGAGCTTCACCGTCTCGCAGTGCCGCAGGACATCGAAATCGACCAGGGAGCCGACCACGTCGCGCAGAGGATCGATGGAAAGCGCGTTGAACTGATAGGGCGAGAGCACCCGCGCCATCGTGTCGAGCATCCAGTAGCCCGGCGAGAAGTCCATGCGCCCGACGCCGAGCATGCGGTCGAGCGGCGTCGGCTGCAGCGGGGTGAGGGCGGCGACCGACGCGATCCGTTGCCAAAGCTCGTCGAGCAGCGCGCGCGCCTTGTCGCGGCCGCCGACCGTCAGGCCATAGGCCGCGACCGCGCCGTTGACCGCGCCCGCCGAGGTGCCGCTGATGCCCTCGATGGCGATGCGCTCGTCCTCCAGCAGGCGGTCGAGCACGCCCCAGGTGAAGGCGCCGTGGGAGCCGCCGCCCTGGAGCGCCAGATTGATGCGCCGGACCTGGGCACCCTTCGGCCAGGGATCGATGCAATCCGGGCATTCCATCCAGGCCTTCTGTAGCGCTGCAACGGCCTCGTCTCCGCGCTGCCGTCGGGCGCGCTTCTTCGCGGTCTTTGCCATGGGTCTTCAATGTCTCCTGGCGCAGCGTGCCCGCTATGTGTCACCGCCGCTCCTTCGCGACAAGGGCGCCAGGATACAGTCCGCCCTTCGCCGATCAAAATCCGGTGAGCCGGTCGCGGCCAGCCCCGACGAGGAGATCGAAATCGCGCCGTCAGTCCCCGGCGCCGGCAAGCGCTTCGGTCGTGCGCAGCTCGGCGAGCGCCTGACGGACGATCTGAATCGACGACCAGAAGAACAGGCTCGCCATCAGGCCGGCGACGATCAGGTCCGGCCAGGCCGTGCCCGTCCCCCAGACCGCGCTGGCCGCGACGATCACGGCCAGGTTGCCGATCGCGTCGTTGCGGCTGCACAGCCAGACCGAGCGCACGTTGGCGTCGCCGTCGCGGTACTTCAGCAACAGCAGGACGCTGGCGAGGTTGGCCGCAAGCGCCAGAAAGCCGACCGCGCCCATGACTTCCGCCTGCGGCAGTCCGAGCACCAGCGTTTGGTAGAGCGTCGAGCCGAGCACCCAGAGGCCGGCCGCACCCAGGCTCAGGCCCTTGAAGAGCGCGGCGCGGGCGCGCCAGGCCAGCGGCATGCCGATGACGAAGAGGCTGATGGCATAGGTGACGGTGTCGCCGAGGAAGTCGAGCGCATCGGCCTTGAGCGCCTGCGAGGCCGCCGCCAGGCCGGCGCCCATCTCGACCACGAACATCGCCCCGTTGATGGCGATCACGATCCACAGGACGCGCTTGTAGGCGGCCGAGAGGCCGTCGAACGCCACCTTATCGCCGCAACCGCAACCCGCCATGATTTGCCGCTTCGTTCCCGTAGTGCCCGAGCTTGCCCCGGTTCCAGTCCCAACATAGGATCTATAGTAACTAGAGGTTCAAGGAGTATTGATGGCCGCAGCGACCTTCACGATCGGGCATCTGGCGCGCGAGACCGGCTGCAAGGTGCCGACCATCCGCTACTACGAGAAGATCGGGCTGCTGCCGCCGCCGGATCGCTCGTCGGGCAACCAGCGCCGCTACGGGCAGCCGCACGTCGAGCGCCTGGGCTTCATCCGGCACTGCCGCGAGCTCGGCTTTTCGCAATCGGCGGTGCGCGAGCTGCTGGCGCTGACGGATCGGCCGGAGCAGTCTTGCGCCGCCGTCACGGCGATCGCGCACACGCACCTGGAGGACGTGAACCGGCGCATCGACCGCCTCGCCGCCCTGCGGTCGGAGCTGGAGCGCATGATCGCGGCCTGCAAGGGCGGCCGGGTCGGCTCCTGCCGGATCATCGAGACTTTGGCCGACCACGCGCATGGCCACTGCCTGGTGAGCGATCACCGGGATCCGCAGTAACCGTCTTCGAGCGACAGAAACTAGGGAACCGCATCCGACCATGACCGAGCTTGTGCTTCTGGAACGCGAGGGTGACATCGCCCGTGTCGTGCTCAACCGGCCGGACCGGCTGAACGCCTTCAATCTGGACATGTGGCGCCGCCTGGGCGCGGTCATGGCCGAGGTCGAGGCCGAGGCGGGGCTGCGCTGCCTCGTCGTTAGCGGCGGGACGAGCAAGGCCTTCGGCGCCGGCGCCGATATCGCCGAGTTCCCGCAAGCGCGTTTCAGCGCGGCGCAGGCCGAGGCCTATGCCGGGGTCATGGCGCCGGCCTTGGAGAGCCTGGAGGCCTGTGCTGTGCCGACGGTGGCGGCCGTGCAGGGCGCTTGCGTAGGCGCCGGCCTCGAGCTGGCGCTGCTCTGTGACCTCAAGATCGCCGGTGCCGGCGCGCGCTTCGGCATCCCGATCAAGCGCATCGGCCACTGCCTGCCCTATGCCGCCATGCGTCCGCTGGTCGCGCTCGTCGGCCAGACAACGGCCATGGAGATCCTGCTCGAAGGCCGCATCCTCGATGCCGAGGAGGCCCAGGCCAAGGGCCTGGTCAACCGGGTCGTGCCGGACGAGGCGGTCGAGACCGAGGCCATGGCCACGGCCCGGCGCATTGCCGAGGGCGCACCACTCGCCGCGCGCGGCCACAAGCGCTTCGTGCGCCGCGCCGCCGATCCACGGCCGCTGAGCGAAGCCGAATGGCGCGAGCCCTTCCAGTCCTGCGACAGCGCGGACTACCACGAGGGCGTGCGCGCCTTCCTCGACAAGCGCAAGCCGGCCTTCGAAGGTCAATGAGGCGGCAATGACGGACAGCGACGGGGTCGCGATTTGACCGGGTCGACTCGAGGAAGCCGCGGCCATTCGCGATCTTGTCACCCGCGCCTACGCCATCTACTTGCCGCGCATGGGCAAACCGGCGGGGCCGGCCTTGGACGACTTCGAAGCCCGCGTGCGCGACGGCGAGGCCTATGTGTTGGCCGTAGGCGAGGCGATCGCGGGCGCGCTCGTGCTGATCGAGCAGGACGATCATCTGCTCCTGGACAACATCGCCATCGATCCCGACCGGCAAGGCCACGGCTACGGCCGCCGCCTCATGAGCTTCGCCGACGACGAGGCCCGCCGGCGCGGCTACGCCGAGATCCGGCTCTACACCAACGTGGTGATGCGCGAGAACCTCGCCCTCTATCCGCGCCTCGGCTACCACGAGACCGGCCGCGGCGAGGAGGCCGGCTACCAGCGGGTGTTCGTGGCGAAGTCGTTGGTGAGGTAGGGGGCGCTGCCTAGCCTATTGGGTCGGCTTGGTCGTGTCTTCTTTGCCTCAACCAGTGGTTGTCATTGCCGGCCTTGACCCGGCGATCCATTGAGGTCCGAGTCCGGGACTTCGATGGATCCTCGGGTCAAGCCCGAGGATGACACCAGAGATGTGGGAGACGTCATCATTAATTGGCCATACAAGACTCCTTCGATCTCCACCTAAGGCCGATAGGTCCCGAAGCACCAGACATGGCCCTCCGGATCGCGGCAGATATAGTCGCGGCTGCCGTAGTCGGTGTCGGTCAGTTCCATGACGATCTCGTCGCCGGCGGCCTTGGCGCGGTCGTGGTGGGCGTCGACGTCGTCGACCGGGATGTAGACGCTCTGGCTGGTGCCGCCGAGCGCGGCGGGGGTCTTGACCAGCTTGTCGTAATTGTCGTCCCGGGCCGAGCCCAGCATGATCATGCCGCCGGCAAAGGTGAGCTGCGCATGGGCGATCGTGCCGCCCTCGCCGTCGACCACGAATTGCGAGTCGAAGCCGAAAGCCCTGGCCAGCCAGTCGATCATGGCGCGTGCGTCGCGATAGCGCAGCGCCGGGATCACGTTGGGGGACACATTCTTCTGTTCCGCAGGCATGGCGAGGCCTCCATCGATGGATCGATGGTCGGAGACTAGCCGGCGCGGCGCCTGTCGGTCTTGGACGAATGTTACCCGGCCGCGACGCCGCCCGCGTCCGGTAGTTGGCCCCGGAGATAGGCGCTCGGCGTGCAGCCGGCGAAGGCTCGGAAGTCCCGGTTGAAGTGCGCCTGATCGTAGTAGCCGCAGTCTTGGGCCAGCGCGGAGAGGGAGCAGGGCCCTCTGTCAAGTGCTGTGGTCGCGCGCTTGAAGCGCAGCACCCGTGCAAGAGCCTTGGGTGGCAGGCCTATTTGGGCGTGGAATTGCTGCGTCAGATGCTTGCGGCTCCAGCCCAGCTCGCGGGCGAGACCCGAGACGTCTTGACGTCCGGCGCTTTCGCGCAGCCTGTGCCAGGCCCAGGCGATGCCGGGTGTGAGGCCGTTGGCTTCGTGAAGACGCGATGCGAGAAAACGCTCAAGCAGATCGAGGCGCCGCGTCCAGTCGGGCGTTTCGGCCAGCCGGGCAGTCAGGCGCTCGGCTTGGGGCCCGAGCAGATCGTCGAGCTGGACCACCCGGTTGGTCAGCTCCCGCAAGGGCCGGCCGAGCAGGCGGATGGCACCCAATGGCGTGAGATTGACCTGAAGCCCGTGCTGCGCGCGCCTATACTCGGTGCGCGCGTAGCCGTCGTGCAGACCCGCAAGGAAGCTGCAATGGCGTTCCCAGCGGTTGCGGGCCTGCGGGGCCTCGATGTCGATCGATGGGCCGAGGCTGATGATCAGCGGCAGGCCGGCGATGGGCACCTGCAGCCGGCGCAGCGGCCGCGTCGCGTGCTCGCGGTAACCCTGGAGATCGGTGACGTAGGGCGCGAGCGGCGCGGCCGGCGGCCGGGAGACCATTTCCCAGCGGTGATGTGTGTCGCGGTGGCGGGCGGTGCGCAGCGGTTGCGGCTCGGCGGTCATGGGGAGGTAGCCTAACGCTTCGCGGTTCGCCGGGCTATCGCGGCGGATGTACCGGAAGTGTGGAGGACAAAGCCATGCTGCGAGTAGCCTACCTTTTCGGCGCTTCGCGCCAGCCCCCCACCCGGCGCTTCGCGCCGACCTCCCCCTCGAGGGGGGAGGCAATCCGATGAAGCCAGGTCCTTGATTTCCCTCCCCCCTCGAGGGGGAGGGTTAGGGTGGGGGGCGTCCGCGCAGCGGACAATACGAAAGCTCGTTTGTCTGAGCTGGGCTGTGCTGGAGTCATCCCGGCAATCCATCGAGGTCCGAGTCTCGGGCCCAAATGGACTGCCCCGGGTCTATGGGGGTCAAGCCCGAGGGTGACATCCAGAGAGTGGGGAGAGCTCGGTGTGATCGGACTTCGGACACGGCCTCCACCGCCGCTCAATCCCGCGCCCGCACCCCGCTCTCCTCGCCCTTCTCCAGATAGGCCTTGAGCCGATTGCCGAGCAGGTCGCCCAGTCCGCCGCCGAAGATCTCCTGGTGCTCGGCCGTGAAGCTGCCGACGGCGCGCACGGAAAAGGCGATGCGGGTCGCCTTGGCATCCGAGTCGCTGAGATCGAAGGTGGTGCGCGCGAAGATGGCTGGGCGCATGCCCATGCGGCCCTCCAGGACCAGCAGGCGGTCGCGCCGGACTTCCTGGACGGTGCCCCAGACCGCGCCGTCGCCGCCGCGCGTGACCTCCTTCATGAGCCCGCCGGGGCGGGCCTCGAGGATCATGTCGGTGGCCGCGTCAGCGTTTTGGAGGTAGGGCGCGCCCCACCATAGGCCGATGTCGTCGGTCAGCGCCCGGAACACGCGGGCGGGCGGCGCCTTGATCTCGACCTCCTGCTCGATCTCCAGTGTGGTCAGGTCGCTGGGAGGAACGCTGCGCTGGTCCATGGCCGGACTCCTTCGGTCGGTTTCGACAAGTCGCTTGAGCCGCCCGAGGCGGCCCGCCCAGAGCACCTCGTAGTGGCGGTACCAGTCCTCGTAGGCGGCGCGCAGGGGCTCGGCGTTCAGATGGTTGAGCCGCTCCCGCCCCCGGCTCTCGGCGCTCACGAGCTCGGCCTGCTTGAGGACGCGGATGTGGCTCATCACCTGGAAGCGGCTGAGCGATGCGAAGCGGGCGCAGAGCTCGCCCGTGGTGCGCGGCCCGTCGCGCAGGACGTCGAGCATCTCGCGCCGGACCGGCTCCGCCAGGGCTTTGAAGGTCAGTTCCATCGAGAGGTTTGTTCTAATATGTGTGAATAGTCGCACATATTAGAACAAACCTCAATAAAGAGTGTGGATTAGTGAACTTGTTGAAGGCTGGGGGCGTGGGCGGCTAGATCGGCATGCCCTTCGGATCGCCGCTGGCGCCGCGATAGCGGAAGACGCCTTCGCCCTGGCCGATCAGGCGGCCGTCCTGGTCGTGCACTTCGGCCCTGGAGAAGAAGATCCGCTGGCCGCCGCCGGTCTTGCGACCGACCGCGGTGAGCCGGGCGCCGGCCTCGACCGTGCCGACGAAGTGGCTGTTCAGGGAGAGCGTGAAGGCGCGGCGCACCCGGCCGGGCGCGGCGCAATAGGTGCCGGCGTAGCCGCAGACCGAATCGAGCAGCGTGGTCAGGACGCCGCCGTGCAGCACGCCGCTGCGGTTCATGTGTTTTTCGGTCACCGCCAGGGTGACCTCGGCGTAGTCCGCGCGCCAGGTCGCGAGCTCGTAGCCGATCAGATCGGCGAAGGCGCCGCGCCGGTACAGTGGATCGTTCATGGCCACTTCCCCGCCTCGCTCGCGCGAGACTGCCGAGCGGCGCGGGGGCTGTCCAGCCGTTCCTCGGCTTGACTCCGCTGCGGACTCGGAATAGAACAAAAAGCGAACATTGCTTTTGTCATATGAACATCCGCTTGTTTTCCAATGCTTGAAACGAGAGCCGCCAAGCCCCCTTCGCCCCAGACTCTCCAGGACCTGCGCGCGCGGCTGCGCGTGCTCGAGCGCGGCGAGGGGAGGGGACCGCTCAAGGTCCTGCCGCTCGGGCCGGCGACGCTCGATGCCCATCTGCCGGGCGGCGGACTGCCGCTCGCCGGCCTGCACGAGATCGCCGGCGAGCGGGCTGAGTGGGACGACGGCGCGGCGGCCGGCTTCACCCTGGCCCTGCTGACCAAGCTCGCGGCCGCTCTGCCCGGACCGATCCTCTGGGTCGCGTCGCGGCTCGATCTCTACGCGCCCGGCCTGTGCGGCTTCGGTCTCGCGCCGCAGCGTCTGCTGCTGACCCGCGCCGGGGGCGATGCCGAGGTCTTCTGGGCCCTCGAGGAGGGCCTGCGGTCCGGCGCGCTGGCCGCCGTGGTCGGCGAGGTCGGTGATCTCGAGCGCACCGCGAGCCGGCGCCTGCAGCTCGCGGCCGAGGCCGCCGAGCGGCCCTGCCTGCTCTTGCGC
>JAKSDN010000449.1 GCA_022360075.1 Kiloniellales bacterium
ACAGTTCTGTTTTTATGGCTGAGTGTAACTTCCTGAATAACAGAACTAATGCAGGTGCATTTGCAGCAATGCTCATGCCTCCGCACCGCAGACCATCAGCAGCGACAGCGGCCGACCGGTGGCTTCATCCAGCGGCTCGCGTAGCTCGTGCAGAACCAGGCCCGCGTCGCGCACCACCCTGTGCCAGGACTCCAGCGTGCGGAAGTACCACGGCATGGGCTGCCAGTCCTGGCCCTCGAAGCCGGCGAAGTCCTCGGTGCGCCAGCCGTCGCGGTAGGGCTGGCCCGGCGGCAGGCAACAGGGATGCAGGGTCTGGATGACTACCCTGCCCGCGGCGGCCATGAGCGGCCTGACGGCGGCGAGCAGTTTCGCGCTCTCCTGGTCGAACAGCGCGTAGTTGAAAGCGACGATGTCGAACGTACCCCCGAGATCCGGCGCGCCCGCGATCAAGGCATCGTAGCTCAGGACGAAGTAGCGGTTGCGCGGGTCCGCCTCACTGGCTCGCTCAATCAGGCTGGCGGCGCCGTCGATGCCGACGGCCTCGCAGCCCGTCAGCGCGCAGACCCGGCGGATCATCCAGCCCTCGCCGCAGCCGACATCGAGCAGGCGCGCCGGCCGGCGCGCGACGATGGCGCTGACAATGGCCTCGTCGCTGCCCGCCTTGCGCGAGGCGATCAGGCCGTCGCGGACCGCGCGCGTCCAGTTCTCGGCGTTGCGATCCCATGCGGCCGCGAGCTCGCTCTTTCGGTCCATGGTCCGCAGATAGCCACAGGCAAGAGGTGACGGTCCAGAGCCGAGCGCGTCACCGCTGCCGAAACCGCCAGAGCGGTTTTTCCACGCAACGGCGATTTCCACCGGGCTGGTTAACATTGGTTTAACGATCGGCGCCCTAGGCTCGTTCGTATTACTTCGGTCTCCCGGCAGAGACACCGATGGTCATCCCGATCCCGTTCGAAGAGAGCCAAAGGCTCGCGGCGCTCTACGGCTACGACATCCTCGATAGCCCCGCCGAGCCCGCCTTCGACCACATCACGCGGCTGGCGGCCGAGCGCTTCGCCGTGCCGACCGCGCTGATCTCCTTCGTCGATCCCCTGCGGCAATGGTTCAAGTCGCGGGTCGGCTTGGCGGTGAGCGAGACGCCGCGCGAGATTTCGTTCTGCGGCCACGCCATTTTGCAGAACGATGTCATGCAGGTGGCGGACGCGACCCAGGACCCCCGCTTCGCGGACAATCCACTCGTGACCGAGCCGCCCCACATCCGTTTTTATGCCGGGGCGCCGCTGATCACGCCGGGCGGCCTGCGCCTGGGGAGCCTCTGCCTTATCGACTATCGCCCGCGCCCCTGCCTCAGCGAGGCGGAGCAGGAAGTGCTGGCCAGCCTGGCCGCCATGGTGATCGATCAGCTCGAGCTCAGGCGCCTGCGCCGGCAAGCCTTGCCGCTGCCGCAAAACCACCATTCGACGGCCCCGGAGGGCACCACACCGGAGGAGCTCGCGCTGCCGGTCGATGTGCTCGGCCTTGAGGCGCAGCGCGACCTGCTCGCTTCTCTGAGCCACGAACTGCGCACGCCGCTGACCGCAATCCTCGGTTTCGCCGACTGCCTGCGGCACGAGGTCTTCGGCCGCCTGGACAACGCTCGCTACCTCGACTACGCGGGCCTGATCCACGAGAGCGGCGAGCACATGCTCTCGCTGGTCAATCGCGTCCTCGATCATGCCAAGGCCCGGCAAGGGGTCATCGTGCCCGAGGAGGACTGGCTCGACGTGCCGAGTGAGATCCGGCGCTGCCTGCGCATGTTCGCCGAGCAGGCGCGCCAATCGCAGATCGCCCTCGATGCCAAGCTCACCGGCGACCTGCCCTTGCTGCTCGCGGACCGTCAGCAGCTCCTGCAGATGCTGACCAACCTGATCGGCAACGCCCTGAAGTTCACCCTGCCCGAGGGCGCGGTGCGCGTCGCCGCCGAGGTGCTCGCCGACGGCAGGCTGTCCCTCGCCGTGGCGGACACGGGCATCGGCATCGCCCGCGACAAGCTGGGCGAGATCCTGATCCCCTTCGTCCAGATCGAGAACAGCCTGGAACAGCGGCACCAGGGCACGGGTCTGGGCCTGCCGCTGACGAAGCGCTTGATCGAGCGGCACGGCGGCGCGTTCGAGATCGACAGCAGCGAAGGGGCCGGAACCACCGTCACGCTGCTGTTCCCCCACTTCCGGCTCGGCACGGCCGCCTGCGTGGAGACCGCCGAAAGCGATCAAGCCGTCGCCGTCTCCGACGGTGGCGCCTGACTCTCCGGCCGCCGCTCAGAAACGATCGATCCGATAGGGCCGCATGTCGATGCCGGGGTCGCGGCCAGCCGCCAGGTCGGCGACCAGGGCGCCGCTGCGCGCGCCGAGGCTGAGGCCGATGTGGCCATGGCCGAAGGCGAAGAAGGCGTTGGCATGGTGCGGCGAGGCCGAGATCACCGGTACGGAGTCCGGCATCGAGGGGCGATAGCCCATCCAGCGCGTGACGCCCTTTTCCTGCAGGCCGGGCAGCATCGACTTCGCCCGGGTCATCAGCACCTCGGCGCGGCGCCAGTCCGGCGGTGCCTCCAGCCCGCCCAGCTCGACCGTGCCGGCGATGCGCAGGCCGTGCTCCTGGGGCGTGCAGACGATGCCGCGCCGGGTCGAGTAGAGCGGGATACGCGGCGCCACGCCGGGCTCGGTCACGGTCAGGTGATAGCCGCGCTCGGTGTCGAGCGGCGGGCTGCTGCCAAGCTCGGCGCAGAGCCGCTTCGACCAGGCCCCGGCGGCGATCACGACGCCGTCGCAGGCATGGCGGCCGAGGTCCGTGCGCAGCGCCCGCACGCCCTGCTCCCCGGTCTCGAAGCCGCGCACCTCCGCCTGCAGGAT
>JAKSDN010000538.1 GCA_022360075.1 Kiloniellales bacterium
GCGGCGATGGCGACCTTGCCGCGCCGCCGCTCGGAGACCGCGCGCAGGTCCTCGAGGGCTTGGTCGAAGTCGTCGAGCAGATGCTCGGCCGTCGGCAGGAAGCGCTCGCCCTCCTGGGTCAGGCGGACCCGCCGCGTCGTCCGATCGAACAGCTTGAAGCCGAGCTCCGTCTCGAACTGGTTGATGACCACGGTCAGCGCCGGCTGCGACAGGGCGAGCGCCTGCGCCGCCCGGGTGAAGGCGCCTTGATGCGCGACCTCGACGAAGGCGCGCAGATGCCGGAGCGTCACATTCATAGTTGTTGTTTATTAAAACATATTATCTTTTCATTTGAAGCAAGAAACGACCGCGTGGTTGATTGCCCGGTGAATCCGGCGCCGACACCTCGACGTGCCGCAGGCAATGAAGGAGGGCCTGGAAGACCACCCTGCGTCCTTCGAGACGCCCGCTGGCGCGGGCTCCTCAGGATGAGGGCTTTTCTTTCTGCCATCCTCTATCGACCTCATCCTGAGGAGCGCCCGTAAGGGCGCGTCTCGAAGGACGCAGGATGAGAATGCAGCGCCACCCGAGCATACGAGATTGCAGACTCACAAGCTTCCTGGAGCGAATTGATCAACGCAATGAACAGCGATCACCACCTGAACTACGTCGACGGCCAATGGGTCGATGGCGGCCAACCCGCAGCCAATATCAACCCATCGGATCTAAACGACACCCTCGGGCACTACAGCCACGCGACGGCGACACAGACCGAGGCCGCCATCGCCGCAGCCCGAGCGGCCTTTCCGGTCTGGTCGGCCACGCCGCTCGAGCAGCGCGCCGCGATCCTCGATGCCATCGGGCGCGAGCTGATCGCGCGCAAGGAAGAGCTCGGCCGCCTGCTGTCACGCGAGGAGGGCAAACCACTCGCCGAGGGCGTGGGCGAGGTCGGCCGGGCCGGGCAGTTCTTCACCTACTTCGCGGCGGAGACGCTGCGCCAGATCGGCGATGCGGTGGACTCCGTGCGCCCCGGCATCGAGGTCGAGGTGCGGCGCGAGCCGCTCGGCGTCGTCGGCATCGTCACGCCCTGGAACTTCCCGAGCGCCATTCCGGCCTGGAAGATCGCCCCGGCGCTCGCCTTCGGCAACAGTGTCGTCTTCAAGCCGGCCGAGCTGGTGCCGGGCAGCGCCTGGGCGCTGGCGGAGATCATCGCGCGCAGCGGCCTGCCGGACGGCGTCTTCAACCTGGTCATGGGCCGCGGCAGCGAGGTCGGCGAGGCGATCGTGACCTCCCCGGAGGTCGACGCGGTGAGCTTCACCGGCTCGGTCGAGACCGGCGGCCACATCGCACGGCAGATGGTCACGCGCATGGCCAAGGTCCAGCTCGAGATGGGCGGCAAGAACGCGCTCCTGGTGCTCGACGACGCCGACCTGGAGCTGGCCGTGGACTGTGCGCTCAATGGCGCCTTCTTCTCCACGGGTCAGCGCTGCACGGCCTCCTCCCGCCTCGTGGTGACCAAGGGCATTCACGCACGCTTCGTCGCTGCCCTGACCGAGCGCCTGAGCGCACTGCGCGTCGGCCATGCCCTCGAAGAGGGCACGCAGATGGGGCCGGTGGTCGACGAGCGCCAGCTCGACCGCAACCTCGGTTATCTCGAGATCGGCCGCGCGGAAGGCGCAACCCTGGCCTGCGGCGGCGAGCTTTTGAAGCGCGACACGCCGGGCCACTACATGGCGCCGGCCCTCTTCGTCGACACCGACAACGACATGAGGATCAATCGGGAGGAGATCTTCGGGCCGATCGCCGCCGTGATCCCCGTTGCGGACTACGAGGCGGGGCTCGAAGTCGTGAACCAGAGCGGCTTTGGCCTGACCGGCGGCATCGTCACCACCTCTCTGAAGCACGCGAGCCACTTCAAGCGCAAGGCTCAGGTCGGCTGCGCCATGGTCAATCTGCCGACCGCGGGCACCGACTACCACGTGCCCTTCGGCGGCCGGAAAAGCTCGAGCTACGGCCCGCGCGAACAGGGCCGATATGCGGTAGAGTTCTATACCCAGGTCAAGACGAGCTACACCAACCCCGGCGCCCTCTAGGCGCCCCGGGACGAACTGGGCCAAAAAGACAGACCGGAGAGGCAGGACGAGCCAGAGCATGAACCAGCGAGCGCCCATCGTCATCGACGGTCTGCAGTACTGCAAATGGTCGCCCGAGATATTCCGCGAGCTGCGCGCGGGCGGCGTGACGGCCGTGCACGTGACCATCGCCTATTGGGAGAGCTTTCGCGAGACCATCGCCAA
>JAKSDN010000065.1 GCA_022360075.1 Kiloniellales bacterium
CGTGAAGCGGGTCAACGACATGTCCGGTGGCCGTCTGAAGATCGAGTACCTGAACTCCGGCGCCGTGGTGAAGGCGTTCCAGGTTCAGGATGCCATGCACAAGGGCGTGCTCGACGCCGGCCACACTGTCACCGCCTACTGGTACGGCAAGAACAAGGCGGCGTCGCTGTTCGGCACAGGCCCCGTGTTCGGCGCCAACGCGTCGCAGATCCTGGCCTGGATCCACTACGGCGGTGGCAAGGACCTCTATCGCGAACTGGTGCAGGACATCCTCAAGCTCAATCTTGTTGGCTTCTTCTGCATGCCGATGCCGACCCAGCCGCTGGGCTGGTTCAAGAAGCACGTCAAGGGCGTCGACGATATGCAAGGCCTGAAGTACCGCACGGTCGGCCTGGCCACGGACATCATGCAGGGCATGGGTCTGAAGGTGACGCAGCTTCCCGGCGGCGAGATCATGCCGGCGCTGGAGCGCGGCGTGATCGAGGCTTTCGAGTTCAACAACCCGACGGCCGATAGCCAGTTCGGCGCGCAGGACGTCTCGAAGCACTACCACATGGGCAGCTACCACCAGGCCGCCGAGTTCTTCGAGATCATCTTCAACAAGGACAAGTTCGATTCCCTGCCGGCCGAGCTGCAGGCCATCCTGGAATACGGGGCCGAGGCCACGAACACGGCCAACTACGGCTTCGCCATGGACGTCTATTCCGCCGATCTGCAGAAGCTGATCAACGAGGACGGGGTGAACGTCTACCGCACCGACCAGTCGATCATGAAGGCGCAGCTCGACTCCTGGGACAAGACCCTGGAGAAGCTGAACGAGGATGCCTTCTTCAAGAAGGTGGTCGACAGCCAGAAGGCCTGGTCGGAGCGGGTCGCCTTCTACGATCTGGTCAACTCCGCCGACTACAGGCTCGCCTACGAGCACTACTTCCCCGGCAAGCTGCCGTCCTAAGCGGCGTCGGGAAGCCCAGATCGCCAAACGTGGCAAGGGGCGGCGTGACCTGCGCCGCCCCTCTCATGTTTCAGCGCGAAGTTAAGGAATAGGGCCTCGGGGTTGGGAGATGTACCAGTTCATCCTCTTCGTTGATCGGATTTCCTCCTGGGTCGGCAAGGCCTTCTCCTGGTGCATCCTGATCCTGACCTTCGGGGTCGGATACGAGGTCTTCGTGCGCTACGTTCTGCGCGACCCGACCGCCTGGGCCTTCGACATCAGCTACATGATGTACGGCACCCTGTTCATGATGGCCGGTGCCTATACGCTCTCGCGCGACGGCCACGTGCGCGGCGACGTGATCTACCGGCTCTGGCCGCCGAAGGTGCAGGCGACCGTCGAGCTGATCCTCTACTTCCTGTTCTTCTTTCCGGGCATCCTCGCGCTGGTCATTGCTGGCTTCAAGTACGCCGGTAAGTCCTGGTCCTACACGGAGTTGAGCGTGATGAGCCCGGCCAACGTGCCGATCTTCCAGTTCAAGACCATCATCCCGGTCGCCGGGCTGTTCCTGCTCCTGCAAGGCGCCGCGCAGGTCTGCCGCTGCATCATCTGCATGAGGACCGGCAAGTGGCCGGCGCACCTCGAGGACGTGGAAGAGATGGAGACCATGCTCCTGCATCAGCATGAGGACGAGCTCAAGATGGTCGAGCAAAGCGGCAAGAGCGGCGGGGGCGAGGCGGCCCGATGACCGATCCCCAAGTCGCCGTCTTCATGCTCGGGATCTTCGTCCTGACGATCCTGCTCGGTTTTCCGATCTGCTTCACCCTGATGGCCATGGGCGTCGCCTTCGGCTACTACGCCTACTACGACCCGGAGCGGATGCAGACGATCTTCGACAACCGCATCTTCGACCTCCTGGTCAACCAGACCTACTCGGTGATGGCCAACGACGTGCTGACGGCCGTGCCCCTGTTCCTCTTCATGGGCTACATCGTCGAACGGGCCAACATCGTCGATCGGCTCTTCATCAGCTTGCAGATGGCCGCGCGCCGTCTGCCCGGGTCGATGGCGATCGCGGCGCTCGCAACCTGCTCGCTCTTCGCGACGGCGACGGGCATCATCGGCGCCGTGGTCACGCTGATGGGCCTGCTCGCCTTTCCGGCCATGCTCAAGGCCCGCTACAAGACCAGCTTCGCCGCGGGCGTGATCTGCGCCGGCGGCTGCCTGGGCATCTTGATCCCGCCCTCGATCATGCTGATCGTCTACGCCGCGACCTCGAACGTCTCGGTCGTGCGGCTCTACGCCGGGGCGATCCTGCCCGGCTTCCTGCTGGCCGGCCTCTACATGCTCTATGTGCTCGGCCGCTCGGCCCTGCAGCCGGAGATCGCGCCGAAGCCGAGAGAAGAGGACATGGCCGACGTGAGCGGCGGGCAGCTCGCCATCATGCTGCTGACCTCGTTCTTCCCGCTCGCCTTCCTGATCCTCGCCGTGCTCGGTGCCATCCTCTTCGGCCTGGCGACTCCCTCCGAAGCTGCCTCGATGGGAGCGCTCGGCGGGCTGCTGCTGGCGGCGGCTTACCGGGCCCTGACCTGGGAGCGGCTGAAGGAGTCCGTCTATCTGTCGGTGCGCACCTCGGCCATGGTCTGCTGGCTGTTCGTCGGCTCCTGGACCTTCGCCTCGGTCTTCTCCTACCTCGGCGGCCACGACCTGATCGAGCATTGGGTGCTCGGCATGAACCTCTCGCCGCTCTGGTTCCTGCTGCTCGCCCAGTTCATCATCTTCCTGCTCGGCTGGCCGTTGGAGTGGAGCGAGATCATCATCATCTTCGTGCCGATCTTCCTGCCGATGCTCGATCACTTCGGCATCGACCCGCTGTTCTTCGGCATCCTGGTCGCGCTGAACCTGCAGACCTCGTTCCTGACGCCGCCGATGGCCATGTCGGCCTACTACCTCAAGGGCGTGGCACCGCCGCATGTCCAGCTTGTCGAGATCTTCAAGGGCTCCATGCCATTCCTCGCCCTGGTGTTCCTGGCGATGATCATCCTCTACACGGTGCCGGAGATCGCACTCTGGCTCCCCGGTCTGGTGTATGGCTGATGACGGCCGCAGCCCGCGCGCGCGATTGAACCGATGACGCCGAGCGCCCCATGACACTCGCTCAGCTCACGGCCCGCGAGGCCGCGCGCCAGACCCGCGCCGGCGAGACCACGTCGGAGGCCCTCGTCGCCGCCTGCCTGGAGCGTATCGCCGCGGTCGACGAGGAGATCCAGGCCTGGACTCATTTCGACCGCAACTATGCCTTGGAGCAGGCTCGGCGCCTCGACGAACGGCGCAAGAGCGGCGCCGCCTGCGGCCCGCTGCATGGCGTGCCGGTCGGCGTGAAGGACATCTACGATACGACCGACTTCCCGACCGAGAACGGCACGCCCTTGAATGCGGGACGGCGGCCCGAGCGCGACGCCACGGTCGTCGCTCTATTGCGCCAGGCCGGTGCCGTGATCATGGGCAAGACCGTGACGACGGAGCTTGCCGTCTATTCACCGGGCAAGACCCGGAACCCGCACGATGCCACACGCACGCCGGGCGGCTCCTCCAGCGGCTCGGCCGCGGCGATCGCAAGCCACATGGTTCCGCTGGCGCTGGGCAGCCAGACCAACGGCTCGGTGATCCGGCCGGCCGCCTACTGTGGTGTGGTCGGCTATAAGCCGACCCATGGCCTGATCTCGCGCAGCGGCGTGCTGGCTCTGTCTCGATCGCTCGATACCGTCGGCTTCTTCGCCAGGGACGTCGAGGACGTCGCTCTCCTGGCCGATGCACTGGCAGGCTTCGACGCCGGCGATCCCGACATGAAGCCGCAGAGCCCGCCCCGCTTGGCCGAGATAGCGGCAGAATCGCCGCCGGTGACGCCCCACTTCGCCTTCGTGAAGTCGCCTGTCTGGGAGCATGCCGATGCGGACACGCGCGAGGGCTTCGCAGAGATCGTCGCGTTCCTCGACGAGGGCTGCGATGAAGTGACGCTGCCTGAGCCCTTCAACCGCGCGGTCGATTGGCATCGCACCGTCATGTGCGCCGACATGGCGAAGAACCTGCAGAGCCTCTACGCGCGCGGCAAGGAGCGCTTGAGCGACGTCATCCGCGGCATGATCGAGGACGGGCAGCGCACGCTTGCGCTCGACTACCTGCAAGCGCTCGCATGGCGCGACGTCCTCAACGTCGGCCTGGAGGAGATCTTCGAGCGCTATGACGTGATCGTCACGCCGGCCGCGCCCGGCGAGGCGCCGAAAGGCCTCGACGCCACCGGCAATCCGATCTTCTGCTCGCTCTGGACCTTCTGCGGCGTGCCGGCGATTTCGCTGCCCATCATGCAGGGCTCCAACGGCCTGCCGATCGGGGTCCAGCTCGTCGGTCAGCGAGGCCAGGACGGACGCCTCCTGCGCGCCGCCAGGTGGTTCATGGATCGCGTGCGCGAAGAGCACAATGCTTAGACTCGCGGTACGTCCGAAGGGATAGCTCAGCCATGGCAGACAAGATCTTGGCCATCTTCTCATTGGGCGGATTGGTTGCCTTCATGGGCGTCGTCGTGTGGTTCATCAACGAGCCCGACCTCTGGATCGTCACGCTCCTCGTCCTGGCCATGGCCGCCTACGACTTCTGGATCACCTTGCGCGCGCCGAAGAACGGCGAGCGAAGTCCCAAGTAGGACCTCTTTGCGCCCGTCATTGCGAGCGGAGCGGAGTGATATTGACAGTTGCGGCGCAGATCTCGACCCTCGTGCTGCGTTCGAGCGCCCCGTTTTACCTCTCGGTAGCATCCTCTCTTCCTCATGCTGAGCTTGTCGAAGGGTTCGGCCACGAACCGAGCGCAGCTCCGGATTTGCCCATTACACCGAGCAATCCTCATACTTCGACAAGCTCAGCATGAGGGGGAGGACTCCCCACCAATGATCAAGGTGGAATATAGCGGGGCTGTAACCCCGCTTGGGTCAAGCGGCATGATGGTTCCTTGAATGCTGTGGGTCGAAGGTGGT
This sequence comes from Kiloniellales bacterium, assembly GCA_022360075.1. The sequence continues at coordinate 4,959 of JAKSDN010000065.1, forward strand.
CTGGTTTTGGAG
>JAKSDN010000155.1 GCA_022360075.1 Kiloniellales bacterium
CCAGGCGCCGCCGTTCGCATCGATCGCCTTCTCGTAGGCGGCCTTGAGGGCATTCAGAGCCTGGCTCATGTGGAAGACGGGATAGATCGGATAGGCGCCGGTCTTCTCCTTGAAGGAGTCCATGAAGGCCGAGAACGCGGCGTCGGACTTCCGCTCCGGGTGCAGGAAGTAGTGGTCGCCGCGCGTGCCCACGATGTGGCCGGCGGGCAGCGCCTTGCCGAGCCGCTGCAGCGAGCTCTCCGCCAGCGGTAGCACGAGCGTCGAGCTGTTGGTCAGCCCGCGCTGCGAGGCCTGGCGCACGAAGGTGTCGAGATCGCCGCCCCAGGAGGTCGAGAGGATCACGTCGGGCCGCAGCGCCTGGAGGCGCGAGATCTCGGTCGAGAAATCGGGCGCGCCGAACTTGGGGAAGAACTCCGCGACTACCTCAACGTCCGGCTTCATCGCCTTCAGGGCGGCCAGGAACATCTTCCAGCTCTCGCGGCCCCAGGCGTAGTCCTGGTTCACCACGGCGATCGACTTGAAGTCAGGCTTGGTCTTCAGGAGATAGAGCACGGAGCTCAGCATCTCCGGCGTCGCATGGCCCTGGGTGCGGAAGACGTAGCGATAATCGTTCTCTTCGAAGATGCGCTGGGTGCCGCAGTCCCACATGAAGTTGAGGATCTTCAGGTCCTCGGCCAGCGGCGCGACCTTGTTGCAGTTGCCCGAGGAGATCGAGGCGAACATGGCGTCCACCCCGGTGTCCTGCACCAGCCTGCGGTACTCGGCCAGCACCGCTTCGCCGCCGGCGCCCTCGTCGATGAAGTAGGTCTTCACGGGCACGCCGCCGATGCCGCCGGCCGCGTTCATCGATTCGACGAACATCTCGGCCGCGGCCTTGGCCGGCTCACCGAAAACCGATGCTGGACCGGAAAGAAAGGCCGTGATGCCGATCTGAAGCTGGTCGGGCTTCTCCGCCGCCGCAGCGACGGATGACATCGCCAAGGTCAAAGCGCCCGCGACACCGCCAAGAAACTTCTTGTTCATTGAGGTTCTCCTCCCCTTCTTTCGGGCCAATGAACTGACCCATAGTTACGGGGGCGCTGTCTCGAAGCGCGATGGCCCGAAGCGCCTTGGAGGCACAATGAACTGGCCGCAGATGCGGCTACAAAGACGATTTTCGGATCACTGTCATAGGAAGGAGCTATAGCTCTACGGCTTCCACATCCGCGTCCCCACGCCAGATGCTGCGTGAGACCAGATCTTCGATGACTTTCAGCGTGATGCGCTCGACCTCCTGGCTGGCCCGGGTGATCGTCGCATCGGGATTGCGCACGAGATAGACCGGACGGCGCATGACCGGCTGCTCGATGCGCGCCGCAACCAGCTCTCCGCGCTCGACGAGATCCTGCGCCGCGGCCGGGGCCAGGATGGTGTAGCCGCTCGCCCGCGCGACCAGGGTCTTGATCTGGGTGAGCGCGTCCATCTCGATAGCGACTTCCATCTCGATGCCGTTCGCGCGCGCGAAACGGTCGATCATCGCCCGAAGACCGTGGCTTTTCGACGGCAAGATCAGATCGAGCTTCGCCACATCGGCCAAACGGACCGGATGCTCGTGCCCCGTTTCGAAGGGCCAGTTGTCCGGCGCCGCGAAGAAGAACAGCTCCTCGGTCAGCAGAGGACGGATCTGCATGTGCCTGAGCGTACTTATATTGTAGAGGATGCCGAGGTCGATCTCGCCGCCGACGAGCCAGTCCTGAATGAAGCCGCTCATGGCCTCGATGGCGCGCAGCCGCACCTGGGGCAGCTCGAGCCGCACCGTCTCGGCCAGCGGGACCGACAGTACCATGGAAACCGAGCTCGGCAGGCCGAAGCTGACCTCGCCGCGTGGCTCACCGCCCGAGGCCCGGACATCCTCGGAGGCCTGCTCGACCGCGTTGAGGATCCGGCGCGCGTGCGACAACAGCAGCACGCCCGATTGGGTCAGCGTGACGCCCCGCGGCGATCGGGCCAGCAGATCGACCCCAAGCTGCTCCTCCAGGTTCTTGACGTGCTGGGAGAGCGAGGGCTGCGCGATTCCGATCCGCGCCGCGGCGGCGGAAAGCGAGCCTTCCTCGGCGATCGACACGAAATAGCGCAGCTGCTTGACGTCCATCCCCCGCCTCCGTTTCGGACGCTATAGGGCAAACCTATCGCCCGTCAAGGAACGCACTATTTGGCAGTCGCGCCCGCCTTCCCGCAGTGTCCGCAGGGTTCGCGAAGGCGGAAATGGCCAACGATGCTGCAGTTTCCTCCAGAGGGGCGAAGGCGTGCGACGGTCGACACGGCGAGAAGCGCGCCCTCCTCTCTCGCTGCCCCAGGGGCGGCGCTGGTCGGGCGCCGCCTCGTCGCACGCGCGTCTGAAATACTGCGCCGGCGCGGCGCGTCGCCGGATGCCTTGCAGCTAATCGGCGACGTCGCGAGCGAGCTGACCGGAGGATGGCGCCGAGACGACGCGCACCTGCCCTTGCTGCGGCGGCCGGTGGGAGAGTACCGGCTGTGGTGCGAGGACGACGGGACATTCGAGTTGGTCCTCACCGTGTGCCGCGCCGAAGAACCGCTGCGCTGCGCTCTCGCCTACGACACCTGGTCGGTCCTTTCCTGCCAGTACGGACGGCTTCGCATCCATCGGATCGACGTGCAGGCGAGAGCCGCACAGGACCTCGCACCCGGCGGCAGTTGCGGGCTCGAGGTCGGCCAGGCGGTCGCCACGGAAGCGCTCGGCGACCACTCGGCCGCCTTCCTGCGCCTGTTCGGCGTCTCGCGCGCGCTCTTGCCGCCGCCGCTGCGGGTGGACATCCCGCGACGCGCGGGGGCTAGCGACGCCCGATGATGACGGCGCTTCGAGCTCAAAGCGCGTGAATATACCGGCTCGAGCTTTCGGTTGGTGCTGCATGACCAATGTGCGTCCTTCGAGACGCGCCCTTGGGGGCGCTCCTCAGGATGAGGTAGAGTCTTGGTGGCATTAAGAAATGTCCTCATCCTGAGGAGCCCGCGACAGCGGGCGTCTCGAAGGGTTCGGTATGAACCGCGCGAAGCGCTTGGCGTCGGCATTCCAGCCCCACATCAGTCTCTCAACAAGCTCTCAGTCAGGACCCAAGCGCAGGCCTTGCAGAAGCTTGATCCGCTCCAGCGCGCGCTGGGCGAGGCTCTGGGCCGTGGCCATCACCGCTTCGTCGGCCGCCCGCGCGCCAACCTGATCGTAGAAGGCGAAGGCCCGATCGAGCAGCGAGACGACCGAAGCGCGATCGGCGTGCCCTTCCGG
>JAKSDN010001110.1 GCA_022360075.1 Kiloniellales bacterium
AGCGTGGCGTCGAGCGCGGTGGTGGGCTCGTCGGCGATCAGCAGCGTCGGCTCGGCCATCAGCGCCATGGCGATGGCGATGCGCTGGCGCATGCCGCCGGAGAACTCGTGCGGGAAGTTGGCGAGCCTGGCCTCGGGGTCGGGGATGCCGACCTGGCCGAGCATGGCGGCGGCGCGCTTGCGCTTGTCGGCCAGCGGGATCTTGTCGCGGTACTGGATGTCGACCATCTGCCGGCCGACCGAGAGCACCGGGTTGTGCGTGGTCATGGGGTCCTGGAACACCATGGAGATGGCGCGCCCGCGCAGGTCGCGCATCGCGCGCGCGCTCAGGCCCAGCAGGTCGCGGCCCTCGAACTCGACCGTGCCGGCGACCACCTCCGCGTTGGGCGCGAGCAGGCGGATGACGGCCGAGATCAGCGTCGACTTGCCGCAGCCGCTCTCGCCCACCAGCCCGACGATCTTGCCGCGCGGCACCGTCAGGTTGACGTCGCGCAGGGCCCGCAGGCGGCCGCGCGGGGTGCGGTAGTCGACCGAGAGGCCGCGGATGTCGAGGACGGGGTCGGTCATGGTTGGGGTGTGGCTGTGGTGCGCTGGATGTCTATCGTGCGTCCTTCGAGACGCCGCCTCCGGCGGCTCCTCAGGATGAGGTCTTTTCTTATTGCCATCAAAGATCTACCTCAGCCTCACGGGCACGGCTCACTGTTCGACAGGCTCAACCTGAGGCCTCTTCTTAATGCCATCCTCGATTGACCTCATCCTGAGGAGCCCCGAAGGGGCGTCTCGAAGGACGCACTGTAGGGCCGCCGCCCACCTCACAAATCCTTCCTCAATTTGGGATCGAAGATGTCGCGCAGGGCCTCGCCCAGAAAGGTGAAGCCGAGCGTCGTCAGGATCAGCGGGATGCCGCCGGCGATCACCAGCCAGGGGGTGTTGCGGATCAGGCTGTAGCCCTCGTTCAGCAGGCTGCCCCATGACGGGGTGGGCGGCTTGACCCCGAGGCCGAGGAAGGAGAGGCCCGCCTCCAGCGCGATCACGCCGGGGATGTCCATCGAGGCCAGGATCAGCAGCGGGCCGATCACGTTGGGCAGCACGTGGACCAGCAGGATACGGGCCGACGAGGCGCCCATGGCGCGCTCGGCGACGATGAACTCGTTGTTCTTGATCGAGAGGGTCTGGGTGCGCACGACGCGGCCGTAGACCGGGATCGAGGTCACGATGATCACCACCATCACCGTCTCGAGCGAGGGACCGACCAGCGCGACCACGGCGAGCGCGAACATGACCGTGGGGAAGGAGCGCACCGTGTCGAACAGCAGCACGATCAGATGGTCGAGCCAGCGCGGCCCGAAGCCGGCGATCATGCCGAGCGCGAGGCCGATCGCCACGGCCACGCCGATCGAGATCAGCGCGACCTGGAGCGCGACCCGCCCGCCCATGATCACGCGCGAGAAGGTGTCGCGGCCGAGCTGGTCGGTGCCGAGCAGGTGCGACCAGGAGGGCCCCTGCATGCGGTCCTTCAGGTTCATGGCGATCGGGTCGTAGGGTACGATCCAGTCGGCGAAGATCGCGCTCAAGACGATGATCGCGACGATGACGAAGCCGGCCAGGCCCAGGTGGTTCTGGGCCAGGCGCCGGAAGCCGGTGACCAGCGCGCCGGGGCCGGCCGTGTCGAGGTCTTTGTCCGTGACCGCAGCCATCACAGGCTCGAGCGGATGCGCGGGTCGAGCAGCGCGTTCAGGAGGTCCGACAGCGTGGTCGAGATCACGAAGAGCACGGTGCTGACCAGGACCGAGCCCATGACCACCGGGTAGTTGCGCGTGGTGATGGAATCGATGATCAGCTTGCCGATGCCCGGGCGCGCGAAGACCACCTCGATGAAGACCGCGGCCGACAGCAGAAAGCCGATGCCGATGCCGAGCACGGTGATGGTCGGCAGGATCGCCAGGCGCAGGGCGTAGCGGAAGACGATCATGCGCTCGGGCAGGCCGAAGGCGCGCGCGGTGCGGATGTGGCTCTCGCCCATCACCTCGAGCATCGAGGCGCGCACCAGCCGCGCGATGTAGCCGACCCAGCCGAGCCCGACCGCGAAGGCCGGCAGCACCAGGTGCCGCAGCCGGCTCATCGGGTCGCCCGCATCGCCCGCGCCGATCGCCGGGAACCACTTGAGCCCGACGGCGAAGATCAGCAGCGCGTAGAGCGCGACCACGAACGCGGGAATCGAGATGCAGCCGACGGAGATCACGCCGGTGATCTTGTCCGTCAGCGTGTTGGGGTGCAGCGCCGAGTAGCAGCCCAGCGGAATGCCGAGCGCCGCCGACCAGCCGATCGCGACCAGGATCAGCATCAGCGTGTGCGGGAGCTGCTCGAAGACCAGCGTGGCCACCGGCCGGTTCGAGAAGACGTCGGTGCCGAGATCGCCCTGCAGGATGTCGCCGAAGAAGCCGAGGATCTGGATCGGCAGCGGCTGGTCCAGGCCCATCTTCAGGCGCAGCGCCTCCTTCACCTCGGGCGTCGCGCGCGGCCCCAGCATGATGCTCGCCGGATCGCCCGGAATCATGTGGATCATGCTGTAAAGCAGCGTCACCGCGGTGACGACGATCAAGAGCGCCAGGGCGGTGCGCTTGACCACATAGGTGAGCATCGGCTTCGTCCTTTAGGCGGGCTTCACGCCGGCGATGGGGCCTTGTTGACGCTGCACTCCCGTCGTGCGTCCTTCGAGACGCCCGCTGCGCGGGCTCCTCAGGATGAGGTCTTTTCTTCGTGCCACAAAGATTCTACCTCACCCTGAGGAGCGCCCATTCGGGCGCGTCTCGAAGGGCGCACGAGCGGAAGCGCAGCGCCCCTCTATCCTACATCCTGACAGGGCTGACCCCTCACGCCGGCTCGAAGTCCCGATAGAGCGGCAGGCCGTCGGGCCGCAGGGCGGGCTTGATGGAGTCGCGGTAGATCACCGGTGCGGCCTCATGGGTGATGAAGCGGTAGGCGCCGGACTCCTCCATCATGTCCTGCATCTTCTCGTACATGGCCGCGCGCTTGGTATTGTCAGTCTCGCCCTTCGCCGCCTCGTGCAGCTTGTCGAACTCGGCGTTGGAGAAGCGCTCCCAGTTCCAGACGCCGACCTGATCGGTCGTGAACCAGGCGGTCGCATAGTACGGGTCGGGCGTCATGGAGAAGCGGTTGAGGATGAGCTGGATGTCCTTCCAGCGCTCGCCCGCGGACTGGTCGCCCAGGGTCCAGAAGGCGCCCGACTCGTGCAGGTTGACCTCGATGTTGATGCCGGCCTGCGAGGCCGTGTACTGGATGATTTGGGCGGCCGCCACGTTGGTCTGCTTGTTCAGCACGTCGAGCGTGAGCGTGATGCCGTCGGCGCCCGCCTCCTGGATCAGTGCTTTCGCCTTCTCGAGGTCGGCCACGGGCGGGATCATGCTCTTCTCGCGATGGCCGAGCAGGCCGGGCGCGATGATGCCGGTCGAGGGCTGGGCGACGCCGAAGTAGGCGCCCTCCATGATCGAGGGCACGTCGATGGCGTACTGCACCGCTTGGCGAACGCGCGGGTCCTTGAGCTGCTCGTTCTCCAGGTTCATGCCGACCCAGACGTAGTAGAGCGAGGGGAACTCCTCGATCGTGCTGCCGGCCGGCGCGTTGTCCTTCAAGGACTCGAGCGAGCTGAGGCTGATACGGGTGAAGTCGAGGTCGCCGGACTCGAAGGCGATCTCGGCCGTCTTCTCGTCGTCGATGGCGTGGATCTCGATCTCGTCGAAGCCGCGCTTGGCGCCGGCGTAGTCGGGATTGCGCTCGAGCACGGTCTTGGCCTTCACCTCGTGCGAGCGGATCCGGTAGGGCCCGGCCACGGTCGGCGCTTCCGCCGCCAGGCGCCCGCCGGCCTCCTCGACCGCCTTCTTGCAGACGATGTTGCCGGTGATATAGGGCAAGGCGATGGTCCAGATCGGCTGGAAGGGCTCCTTGAAGACGATCGTGCCGGAGCGCTCGTCGTGCACATCGACGCGGTCGAGCGGGCCCATGTCGGGCTTGTTGGGCGAGGCCACCTTCTCGTCGACGATGCGCTCGAAGGAAAACTTGACGTCCTCGGCCGTGAGCGCGCCGTAGCCGTTCGACCAGCCGACACCGGACTTGAGCGCGAAGTTGATATGCAGGGCGTCGGGCTGCTCGATCGACTCGGCGGCCTGGAGCTGCCAGTCCCATGAGCGGCCGGGCTTATAGGCGATCAGCTTCTCGTAGATCAGCGCATGGACCTCCTCCTCGGTCACGCCGGTGGAGTAAGCCGGGTCAACGGTATCCCAGTCGGAGTAAGACCGCGCCTTGAGCGTGCCGCCGGTCGCGGCGATCGCACGCGGCGCGAGGGCGCCCGGCAGCGCAGCGGCGAGGCCCAGCGCCGAGGCGCCCTGCATGAAGCGGCGCCGGCCGATCGGAATCCTTCTCCATTCGATGCTCATGTGATCCTCCTCTGTCACCTGTTGTCCCTGGTCTCTTTCAGAGCAGCCCGCGCGGGATCGCCTCCTGCCAGTGGCGCTCTAGAACTATGGCATCACCCTCGGTGGCCGTCACCTTGCGCTCGAGCCGGAATCGTTCGGCATCGCAGGTCATCACGTTCTCGGATTCGATGCGGACCGTCCAGTCGCCGCGACGGTATTCGAAACGCCACGCGACCTCGAGCCGGCCCGAAAGGGGGTCGTCGGGGTGAATAGCGTAGCGCTGGCTCACTCGGCTGCCAACCTCGAGCCCATGATCCGGATCGCGGTTCATGCCGAAGTCGTCGAAGGTCTCGCGGACGATCGTGCCGTCGTCTTCGACCCGGTTCTCGACGCGGTTGGCCGCGGGCCGCAGCGATTCTCCGCCCAGACGCGCAAACGGCTGGGGTTCGGCGGGTGCCGCGGGCTCGATCTCCTCGTCCACCCGACGTTCGGGCAAAGTCAGCCGGCAGGCGTCCAGTTGCAGGGCGACCGCGGCCGCTTCGGGCGCGGGCCAGACCACCGGCCAGTAGCTGCTGGAGAGCGCAAGGCGCAGGCGGTGGCCGGCCGCCAGGCGATGGGCGCAGTCGTTGAGCGCGATGCGCGCGCGGTAGAGGCGACCGGGCTCGAGCGCCGCCGGCGCCTCGTGGCTGGCATCGTGGGCAAGGTTCGCGACCCGATAGGCAATCCGCTGCGAGACCCCGCCGGGCGCGACATCGCAGAGCCGCAGGCAGAGTTGGGCGAGCGGCCGGTCGACCGTGAAGGCGATCTCCGCCACCGCGCGGCCCAGGAGCTCCAGCGGCGCCTCGAGCGGCGGCGTGTCAAAGCAGACCGAGAGCGCGTCTTCGCCGGCCTGGTCGCCCGACAGCTCGCCGTCGATCCGCATGCCGGGGCACCAGTTGGCGGCCGCCTGCCCGACCTGAAGCGGCGTGGCGACGACGCGCTCGCCCGCGCCGGGCGATTCGGCCAGGCCCTCGTTCGTCAGGTGCAGGACACGATCCGAGACGTTGGACGACGGCCAGCTTGCCTCGGCGATCCAGCGCCCGGCCTGCGCCTTGTAGCCGGGCGCCGGATTGTCGTGGCTCTGCATGAAGGCGCGATAGGCCGGCAGATCCTCCGCGCCGTTCGGCAGGCCCCTCAGCCAGCGGTCGAACCAGCCCAAGACCTCAGCGTGGAAGTCCGCTGGATTGATGCGGGCGATGTGCGGGTACTTGTGCTCCCAGGGCCCGATCAGCGCGCGCGCCGGCGCGGCGAGGTTCGCGGCGAGCGCTGGCGGCGCGTTGACGTAGGCGTCCGACCAGCCGCCGATCGCCAGCGTCGCGGCCTGGATCGCGCCCCAGTCCTCGCAGACCGAGCCATGCTTCCAGTAGTCGTCCCGCAGCGGGTGGCGCTGCCAGATCGCGGCGAGAAAGGGCAGGTTCTCGATGCGCCGCAGCCAGGTGTCACGCCAGTCGTCGCGCAGCAAGGGATCGGGCGGGCAGGACAGATAGGCCGTCATCTGGGCGCCCCAGGCGAAGTTGTCCGCGAGCAGGCAGCCGTCCATGAAGTGGATGTCGTCGCGGTAGCGGTCCGTGGTCGAGCAGACGGTGACGATCGCCTTCAGCGCCGGCGGCCGGCGGAAGGCGAGCTGCAGGCCATTGAAGCCGCCCCAGGAGATGCCGATCATGGCGACATTGCCGTCGCACCAGGGCTGACGGGCGA
>JAKSDN010000996.1 GCA_022360075.1 Kiloniellales bacterium
ACAAAGGCACCTATCGGCTGAGCCGAGCCGGCCGCGCCCTCTTGGAGGAAGATACGGCCGGCGATCTCAACGCCTTGCTCTTTGAGGCCGCCTTCAACAAGTACAGCCTTGCCTACCTCGATCGTCGGTCGGCCCACGACAGCTTTCAGAATCAAAACGGCTTGACTCTCTATCTCATCCAGAGGGTTGCCGACCAGCGCTACTCGGCCGATGAGCTCTATGAAATGACAACGTTGCCAGTCGAGAGCGAGCGACCCGGTTTCCCGGACCACGCGGCGATTGCTTTCCGATTTGGTTTCCTTCGATATCTCGAGTGGTTCGGCCTGCTCGAGGCCGAGCCGATCGCGGCGAACCAGGATTGGAGCAGACACGAACGCTTCAGGAAGACGGCCCTGTTTGACCGCTTTCTGTCTTTCCACCTCGATGCGTCGCGCTGACGCGACCGCGAGTTAGACCGAGCTCCGCCGCACCACCGCATCTCCCGCCGTCAGCACTGCCTCGCGCAGCTTCAGTCCCAGCCCCGGCCCTTCCGGCGCCCGGATCACTCCCTGCTCCAACGGCGGCGGCTGGTCGACCAGTTCGCCGTACCAGCCGAAATAGAAGGCGCGCGCGATCTCCTGCTCGGCCACGTTGGGGCAGGCGAGGGCCAGATGGACCGAGGCGGCCAGCGTCACCGGGCCGGAGCAGTCGTGGAAGGCGATCGGCAGGCCGGCGGCCTCGGCCAGGGCGGCAACCTTGCGCGCGACGGTGATGCCGCCGCCCCAGGTCACGTCCATGATCGGCACCGAGACGCCGTCCGCAGCGATCAGGTCGCGGAACTGGCCGAGGCCGCCCAGGGTCTCGCCGCCGGCGATTGGCGCGTCGGTGCAGGCGGCGAGCTCGGCGATCTCAGCGGTCCGGTCCATCCAGACCGGGTCCTCGATCCAGTCGACTTCGATCGGCTCCAGGGCAGCGGCGATTTTCTTGGCCGCCGGCAGGCTCCAGAGCCCGTGCAGCTCGGCCTTGATGCGCATGCTGTCGCCCTGGGCGGCGCGGATCTTCTCGAAGGGCACCAAGGCGCGCGAAAGATCGGCGGCCGAGATGTCCATGCCGTCGGCCGCGCCTTCAGCGAAATCGAAGGGCCAGATCTTCATCGCGCCAATGCCCATTTCCTGTAGCTCGGCGGCGAGCTCCTCGGGACGTTCGAGGAAGGCGTCGAGATCCTCGTAGCGCCGCTCTGAGCTGGCACCCGGCAGGCCGAAGTTCTCGGGCCGGACATCGTCGGACTTGGAGACGTAGTCCGGCCCGGCGCAGGTGTTGTAGACGGGCACGGCCGCGCGCGCCGGACCGCCGAGCAGCGCATAGATCGGCTTGCCGGCGGCCTGGCCGGCCAGGTCCCAGAGCGCCACGTCGACCGCCGAGCCGGCGCGCATCTCCGCGCCCGTGCCGGCGAAGCCGACGTAGGGCCGGACGATCCGCAGCAGCCGCTCGGTCCCGCCCGGGTCCTCGCCCAGCAGCAGCGGCGCGATGCGCTCATGGATGTCGGCCTCGACCGCAGCCGCGCCGAACCAGGTCTCGCCGAGGCCGGTCAGGCCCGCGTCGCTGTGCAGAAGCAGCCAGATCAGATTGGGCCGGCTTTTCAGGCGGACGGTCTCGACGGCGGTGATCTTCATAGCGCTCCCCCGCTTTTGTCTTCCCCTGGCACGATTTTGCTCGTTCTATGCCCGTCTCACCAAGACTATCGACGGCCGACGCCACGAAACCGGAGTTCCACCGATGACCGACCCCCACACTCTGCGCGACATCGCCGGCCTCGGCGCCGAGCCGAACCGCATCGCCGACTCGGCTCTGGTCCTGATCGATTGCCAGAACACCTATCGTGAAGGGGTCATGCAGCTCGTCGGCGTCGAGCCGGCCCTGGATCAGGCCGCAAAGCTGCTCGCGCGCTTCCGCGCGGCGAAGCGTCCGGTCGTTCACATCCAGCACGATTCCGGCCCGGGATCGCCCTATGACATCCGTGCCGAGATCGGTGCCATCGCCGCGCCCGTGGCACCCGAAGGCGACGAGCCGGTGGTCGTAAAGGGGCGGCCCAACTCTTTCGTCGGCACCGACCTGCACGAGCGCCTGCAAAGCCTGGGCGTGGAGAATCTGATCCTGGCCGGCTTCATGACCCACATGTGCGTCAACTCGACAGCGCGCGGCGCCTTCAACCACGGCTATCGCTCGACGGTCGTCGCCGGCGCCACGGCGACCCGCGACCTGCCGCGGCCCGATGGCGGCGTGATCAAGGCGGCCGACCTGCACCACGCGAGCCTGGCCGGCATGGCCGATCTCTTCACGGTGGTCGTCGGTGGCGTGGAGGCGCTGCCGGACTGAAGAGAATAAGCGCTCGATCCGGCTCTCTTCGGTCCCTTCGCTGCCACAGGATCGAACATCTTCCCGTCGTGTGACAGTAATGTGTCGGTATCGGCGCAAGTTCAGCGGACATTCCCAGTATGTTCTCTGCGAGGCTGTGACAAAATTTGGCCTCGTCTGGTTCGAGGCCTTTAACCGCTGTCGTGAATGCGAGGGTCTTGTTAGTTTCTACTTGGATCAAGACCGGGGGTTCCGGACTGGGAGCGAGCGATTGGGCTCGCGGTGTTCCAGGGACATGAGCCGCCCCTGTCTGTGATTGGAGTAAAGACTCTATGCCGGAGCAGGAACGCTCCGGCTGCATTGCGGGTGGGTCCGACCATATAGGGAGGACCAGATGAAGATTCTTCGGAAGTCATTTGCACCGCATGCCGCGATCGGTGCCGTCGCTCTCGCAGCTTTGCTGCTGCCGTCACAAGCCAATGCCGTACCGACCGTTTTCAGCGCGGCCGGAGCGGCCAACGTCGCCACCGAGTTCGCCAACTTTCAGGCCGCCTTGGGCGACCCGAACAACGGCAACGCGCCCGGGCCGCTGCCCGGCGGCCGCCGCCAGATCAACTGGGACGCCGGCATCGTGCCCTTCGACATGCCGCGCGACTTCTTCAACAATCCGATCTTCATTCCGACGCGCGGCGCCGAGTTCACGACGGCGACGAACGAGTTCCGGGTGAGCAACGACGGCATCGACAACGAGTTCGATAGCTTCAACACGGACCACCCCAATCAGTTCACCACCTTCAGCTCGCCGCGCCTGTTCTCGCCGCTCGACACGAACGTCTTCGACATCACTTTCTTCGTTCCCGCTTCGAATACGCCGGCGGCGGTCCGCGGCTTCGGCGCGGTCTTCACGGACGTCGACCAACCCGGCATCACGACGCTGGAGTACTTCGGCACATCCAATCAGTCGCTCGGCACCTTCTCGGTCCTGCCCGACCCCCAGGGCCTTTCGTTCCTCGGCGTGGTTTTCGATCTCGAGCTCATCACCAGGGTCCGCGTCAGCCTGGGCAACACGACCTTGGCCTCAGGCATCATGGACGGCTCCGTCAACGATGTGGTTGTCCTGGACGACTTCCTCTACAGCGAGCCGCAGGCCATTGCCGAGCCGGGCACGCTGGCGCTCTTCGCCGCCGGACTGCTCGGTCTCGGCGCACTGCGGCGGCGGGTCGGCGGGGCCGCTTGAAGACCCGGATTTGGGTCGGTTTCGGCGTACGCCGGTGTCCGCCACCAGACCTCAGCGCTTGAGCGGCACGACCTTGGGGTCTGCCGCTGGCAGGCTATCGGTGGCCGGCAGCCAGCCCTGAAGCTCGCGCTCGACCAGCTTGGCCAGCAGATCGATGCTGGCCTCGCTGTCGTTGAGGCAGGGGATCAGCGAAAAGCGCTCGCCGCCGCCGTCCAGGAACAGCTCGCGTCCCTGGATGGCGATCTCTTCGAGGGTCTCCACGCAGTCGGAGACGAAACCCGGGCAGACCACGGCGACCGACTTCACGCCCTCGCCGGCCAGCGCCTCGAGCGTCTTGTCGGTATAGGGCTGCAGCCACTCCTGCTTGCCGAAGCGGGACTGGAAGGTGAGGCGGAGGTGCTTCTCGTCCAGGCCGAGCCGCTCGCGCAGCAGGCGCGCGGTCTTGGCGCAGTGGCAATGATAGGGATCGCCTTTCTCGAGATAGACCTTGGGTAGGCCGTGGAAGGAGGCGAGGATCGCGTCCGGCTTCCAGCCGAGCCCTTCAAGGTGGGTCTCGATCGAGCGGGCGAGCGCTTCGATGTAGTCCGGGTCATCGTGGTAGGGCGGAACGGTACGGAGCGCCGGCTGCCAGCGCATGGCGCCCAGCGCCTCGAAGGCCTTGTCGTGGACGCTCGCCGTCGTGGTCGCGCTGTACTGCGGATAGAGGGCGAAGAGCAGCACGCGGTCGCAGCCAGATTTCTTCAGGTGCTCCAGGCGCTCGGCGATGCTCGGTTTGCCGTAGCGCATGGCCCAGTCGACCACGAGGTCCTGGCCGCCATCCGGCAGCCGGTCCTGGAGCAGGCTCGCCTGATTGCGGGTGTACTTGCGCAGGGGCGATTCGTTCTCTTCCTCCAGCCAGATCGCGCGATAGGCCTCCGCGCTCTTGCTGGGCCGAAAGGTCAGCACGAAGGCGTGCAGGATCGGTTGCCAGATGAGGGGGTTGAGCTCGATCACCCGGCGGTCGCTCAGGAACTCGCGCAGATAGCGCCGCACGCTGGCCACGTCGGTGCCGTCCGGCGTGCCGAGATTGACCAGCAGCACGCCGACTCGCCCATGGCGGACCTCCGGATGGCTCGGAGGCTGTGCGGACGGGGCGGAAGACGTGGTCATGGCAGGCGTTCCAGGATGATCGGTAAGGTCACAAAGAATCTAGGTCAGTCTTGGCAGGGCGGCCAGGGCTCGGTTGGTTTCAGCGCGCGGCTCGGGCCAGACTCTCTTGCCTAACGACAGGGGCTCAAGAGAAGGACCTACACCGTTCGGCTGCAACAAGGCCGGTCACTCCCGACAAAGACAAGGGCCGGCACACAGTGGAGGAGGGAGGGGGTCCAGTGCACCGGCCCTTGCAGGCTCTAGGGCCTATCGGTCGCGCCAAGCTCGCCGGCGCTGGCGGACAAGGTCTTCAGATCCGGCATTCGTGGGCTCTTTCCTGCTGTGAGGCGGTTCTCCTGCAGAGATAAGCTCTGGTGTTCCATTATTGAAATCGAGTGATAAGATCATATCGATTGATATCGACTATTGCCCGGTGTCTTTGACCGGTTGGGTGGGACTGGGGATACGGCGCCCCGCCGGTCAAAAGAGGTTCGCTTCCCAGCCCAGGTAAGTGCCGTAGGCGATCAGTATCGCCGGCGCCGCGCTGTACAGCGTCGCCACCAGGGCAGCCTTCGGCGCCAGAGCAATCGCCGGGAAGAGCGCGTCGCCGTCGTTGCTGATCGCGTTGCCCAGTTGAGCCGAAAGCGGCAGCGCGCCGCCGAGATAGAGGGCCGTCACGACGATTTGCGGGCCGCAGCCGGGTATGAAGCCGACGAGTACGGCGATCAGCGGCACGATCGGCGCGGCCACGGCGAACAGGGCGCCGAGATCGAGATCCAGCAGCGTGACGGCAAGCTCGTAGCCGACGAAAGCGAAGACGACCCAGGCGGTGATGAAATTGGTGTCGTCGATGATCCGGCGCGTCGTGTCCCCGATCGAGGCGGGGGCGCCGGCTCCGTTCCGCGACGCTTTGGGCCTCAGGTCGAGATTGCCCACGCCGGCCCACAGGGTCAGAGCCAGGACCGCGCCGCCGACGCCAAGCCAGAGGACGGGATCGGAGCCGGCGGAGAAGCCGAGCCATGCGGCGACATCGACTTGGAAAGCCAGGGCCAGACCGACCGCGAGTCCCGGTACGACCAGGGCGAGCCACAGACCTTCGGCGAGGGAGAAAGGCCGCTGCGGCATGTCGATCTCTCTCGCATCCGAGGAGCTGTACGCAGGCGTACGTGCGCGCAAGAAGCCGGGCCCGTGAATCCAGTCGACCAGCAGACCCGACAAGCTGCCGACCACCAGGCCGACCGCGTAGACGAGGGCGGCGGTCGTCGGTTCCTTGGCCAGCAGCAGGAACATCGCATCGCCCATCGTGGCCGTCAGCGCCGCCACCACCGCGCCGAAGCTCAGATGGCCCTTGGTGTACTGCGTGATGACGACGATGGCGCCGCCGCAGCCCGGAAAGGCGCCGAGAAAGGCCGCCGCCGGGATCTGCCAGTGCCCGTAGCGGCTCAGCAGGCAGCCGATGTCGCTGCGCAGCGCCCGCTCGAGGCCGTAGACCAGGGCGAGCGTGCCCGCGACGAAGACCGAAACCGCGAGATAAGCCTCGCTCAAGGCGTCGAGCGTGACGTGGAAGGTCTCGCTCGAGCTCAAGGCCAGAGCCAACAACAGCAAAAGAGCCATCATCCGGCCGATCGGGCCGCTCTTCAGCCCGGGGCCCAGGCTCAGCCGGTAGCTCAGGACGGCGGTCAGTTGAGTCATGTCGTGTCCTCCTAGACCGGCGATCGTCGCGACGACTTAATTAGATTGATTTTAATTATCAGTTGCAACAACTATGAAATCAACCGAATTGATTTGATCGGGACGATTGAGGGTGTCTATGGTACGGGCATGAACCTGCGCGATCTGCGTTACCTGGTCGCCGTCGCCGAGAAGCGCCACTTCGGCCAGGCGGCGGAGGCCTGCCACGTCAGCCAGCCGACACTGAGCGCCCAGCTCAAGAAGCTCGAGGGCTATCTCGGCGTGACGCTGATCGAGCGCACCAACAAGAGCGTCGCGATCACCCCGATCGGCGAGGCGATCCTGGCGCGGGCCCGCTTGGCCGTGGAGCAGGCCGACGCCATCGTCCAGATCGCCCGCAGCCACCGCGACCCCATGGCCGGACCCTTTCGCCTCGGGGTGATCCCGACACTCGGGCCCTACCTCATTCCGCTCCTGCTGGGGCCCTTGCGGGCGCGCTTTCCCGATTTCGAGCTGATCCTCTCCGAGGAGACCACGGCGCGCCTGCTGGCCCGGCTGGAGGCCCACGAGATCGATGCGGCGCTGCTGGCAACGGTGACCGAGGATTCGCGCCTGGACGAGATCGCCCTGTTCGACGAGCCTTTCTGGCTCGCCTATCCGCGTGGCCACGCCTTCGATCAGCAGGAGGAGATCGGCGAGCGCGAGCTGCAGGAAGCCGATCTCCTGCTGCTCGCCGACGGGCACTGTCTGCGCGATCAGGTGCGGGAGGTCTGCCGCGGGGCCACGGACGCGGCGGACGATGCGGTCGGCGATCTGCGGGCGAGCAGCCTGGAGACCATCCTGCAGCTCGTCGCCGCCGGCTACGGCTGCACGCTGGTGCCGGCGCTCGCCATGCGCGGGCCCTGGACGACCGACATGGGGGTGATGAGCCGGAGCCTGGACCTGCCGAGCGCGCGGCGCCGGGTGCGCCTGGTCTTCCGCGCCAGTTTCCCGCGCCGCGCCGCGCTCGAGGCCATCGCGAGCCTGACCCTGGCGCAGCTCCCCAACACCGTCAGCGCCCTTCCGGAGCGGCTGTCGGCCTAGCCGGTTGCGTTTTCCCCCGCGTGTCGTTTGTGGGCGTTCAAACTTTGTTTACGACTGCGCCCCAGGCTGATCTTTGCGACCGGTTTTTTGGTCGCATCGCCGCGCCGCATTGTTTTGAATGGATAGTGTCATGCCATTGCTGAAAGCCGTTCTTTTGATCTGCGCGCTCGACGTGGCGCCCGCCGATTGCCGGCCGGAAACCGCGATCCACGTCATCGCCGGACCGGAGGCCGGGGCGCTCGCCGCCTGCGGCCTACAGTCCCAGGCCTTGCTGGCGCAGTCGGCGCTCGCGCGGGAGGTGGGCGAGCGAAGCTATCTTAAGGTGATGTGCCGCACCGAAGTCGGGCAGGTCCCGACGCGTCCGGCGCGAGAGCTGCTTTAGGCCGACTGGCGAAGCGCGGGCGCGTTCTCGCTCTCGCCCTCTTCCTCGCCTTTGCGGGCCAGGGTCTCGCGCGCGATTCGTTTAGCCTGGATCTCGCGAAAGACCTCTTCGTAGCTGCGCAACGGCCTGCGCAGATAGGGGCTGACGGTATCTTCGTCTCTTTCCCTCGTGGCTTTCTGCGTCATGGCACTTCCCGATCCGATTCACGCGTCGCTCTGCCGCTTTGGTCCGTGGATTGTGCTTGAACGTCTCACGCGTCCTTTTCCGTCATGGCGGCGGGCTCGCTGCTCTGCGAGCCTTCGATGCTGGGCAGGAGGGGCTCGACAGCGCTGCCCTTGCCGTCGCTGTCGGCTCTGGCGGCTGCATAAACCAGGATGACAGCCATCAGGGTCAGAGCCAGCACGAGCGCACGCGGCAGCAGGCGGCGAACCCGGTCGGCTCGTGTTGCGGTCTGGGACATGGTCCGGCTTCCTGTCGTTGTTTATCGTTTCTTTGTCTGGCTCTCGCGCGTCCCTGCGGGCGGCCGCCGGCTCCAGCTTACGGACCGGCCCATGCCGCTCGAACAGCCCGGCGCCGCAATCGATCTAGTAGTTCACGATTAGGCGCAGTGAGAAAACGCACCTCTGACGCAGTTTTCTCGGCCGCGTCGAGGTCCAAATCGTGACCCACGGAGATTTCTGTCGCGCTTCGACCGGCGCCCGATTTGTTTCGATTGTTTCAGCGGCGGCCGAAGCCGCGTCTGGCCTGCCCGGCGTCACAGAGAAGTTACTGTGCGGGCCGGGCCGCGAGGTGATTAGATTCAACCTTGCTGGGAGGGCAGGGACCCATGAGCAAGCAAAAGACGATTGCGCTGGGTGCGGCGGTCTGCGCGCTGATGGCCGGTGGCTTGGTCTCGCAGGTTTGGGGCCAGATGAACGCCTGGATGTCGAGCTCGAACCACAACCGCATGATCGAGATCCAGGAACAGGGCGGAGTGCGCGAAAGCACCGGCAAGGTCGAGATCGCCTATTTCAGCAACAGCGCTTTCCGCGTGACCTCGCCGCGCGGCATCACGCTGCTGGTCGATCCCTGGCGCAACGACCCTTCCGGGGCCTGGGGCCTCTGGTACCGGGTCGAGTTTCCCATGACCGCGGTCGACATCGGCCTTTCGACCCATGCCCATTTCGACCACGACGCGCTGGACCGGCTCGATGCCCACATGCTGCTCGACCGCATGGCCGGCACTTTCACCCTCGGCGACCTCAAGATCATGGGCATCGCCGACAAGCACGTTTGCCGGGCCGAGGGGACCGTGCGCTGGACCGAGGCGGTCAAGCAGTTCGGCGGCCAGGAGCCCTGCCCGCCGAACAATCTGCGGCATCTCGACAACACCATGTACCTGATCGAGACCGGCGGCATGAGGCTCCTGATGTGGGGCGACAACCGGCCCGATCCGCCGCAGCGGATCTGGGATCAGATCCGCGACGTCGACGTGGTCTTCCTGCCGGTCGACAGCTCGGGCCACATCCTGACCCACGCGCGCGCCGACGAGGTCGCCGAGCGCCTCGGCGCCAAGGTGATCATTCCGCACCACTACCTGGTGCCGGAGACGACCTTCTTCACCTCGACGCTGGAGCCGGCCCTCGACTATACAACGTCGCACAAGAGCCATGATCTGACCGACTCCGCCACGATCGAGCTCGGCCCCGACGACATCGCTGGCAAATCGATGCACGTCATCTACTTCGGCTCGAACAACATGGTGAAGATGTAGCCGAGGCTTCGCCTCACTTACTCAAGTGGGGCCACGTAAGGGCTTTTCTCGGCCGTCGGCCAGGCTTGCCAGCGGACCTTCGGAGTCTGGGATGAACAAGGTGCGTCCTTCGAGACGCCCGCTACCGCGGGCTCCTCAGGATGAGGTCTTTTCTTAGTGCCACCAAGACTTCACCTCATCCTGAGGAGTGCCCTTCAGGGCGCGTCTCGAAGGATGCACGACAGGCCTGCAGCGCGCCTCTCCTTGCCTGCACGCCTGCGCCGTACCGCGATCGCCACCGCTCTCCTTTTGTTCGCCGCTGCCTCGGTCGGCACCGCCTCCGCCCACTTCCTGCTCAACATCAACATCCGCGTCATCCACGTCGAGCACCTCGACGAAGGGCTGCGGCTCTATATACGCCTGCCCATGCCTTTCCTCGTGGCCGACAAGCTCGGGCCCGCGCGGGCGGGTGGGATTCGCGCGCCGGCGCCCTTTACCACCAACGTGATCGAGGGCGGAGAACTGATGCATTACGTCGACCCCGACGCGCTGGAGGCCGATCCGACCGGCCTCGGCCGAATCGTGGCCGAGGGCCATCGCCTGGCGGTCGGAGACCAGCCGCTCGAGCCGGTTGTGGAGGCGCTGCGGGCCTATCCCGCTTGGACGCAACCACCCTTTCGGACGTTGCAGCAAGCCCGGGCGGCGCTGCGCGGCCCGCCTTTTCCGCCCGATACACCAGCCAGCTATGTCGGCGATACGGTTATCGACGTCGCGCTGTTCTACGCCGCGCCCGGGCCGGTGAAGCGCTACAGCCTCGCCGGCCGGTTGCGCCCCGGGCTTCCAAGCGAAGACGAGCTCGCCAACATCTTGCTCGATCATCTCGACGGCAATACCCAGGTCCACCGTGTTCAGGGCCTGCTCGAGGAACCCTACGAGGTCGCGCGCTCGGCGCTGGCGGCGGCCTGGAGTTTCGTGATCGAGGGCATACGTCACATCCTCGAAGGCCTCGACCACGTGCTCTTCGTGCTCTGCATGACGATCGGGGCTTGGCGCATCGGCGCTCTGCTGTGGCGCGTGACCGGCTTCACCCTGGGCCATAGCGTCACGTTGGCCGCCGGCTTCTTCGGCTTCGCGCCCGCTGGCGCCTGGTTCGTGCCCAGCGTCGAGGCGGCAATCGCCGCCTCGATCGTCTATGCCGGTGTCGTCGCGCTCTGGGGCCGCGAGCGCGCCGCTACCTTCTTCGTCACCTTGCTGATCGGGCTGCTGCACGGCTTCGGCTTCGCCTTCGTGCTGCGCGACATCCTTCGGATCGATGCCGCCAACCTTTGGGTCAGCCTCGCGGCCTTCAATGTCGGGGTCGAGCTCGGCCAGGTGTTGATCGTGTTCGCGGCCTGGCCGCTGCTGATGCTCGCCACGCGCCGTTCCGAGCGCCTGGGGCGCGGCACGCGCATCGCCGTCGCCTTGCCTTGCGTCGCGGTCGCCGCGATCTGGACCGGCGAGCGCTTGGGCTTGCTTCTGCAGTCCGTGTGAGCCGCGGTCGCGCTCACGCGGAGATGACGGAAACTCTCGAAACTTGACGTTGCCGTGAGGAGTGACAGCGGTCACTCCTGGCCGAACCGGGCCGCGCCACATGTCGGGCAAGACAGGAAACCGACATGAAGGGAAACGAGCCATGTCCAGCATCGTCAAGACGACGGCCATCGCCGTCCTGAGCGCCGCCACCCTCGCTTTCGCCGCCGTCTCCACCGCCCAGGCCGGCGGCGGCAACGGCACCGAGATCCGCTGGGAGCGGGCGCTCGAGAGGCAGGTCAACGAACGCAGCGCTTTCTCGCAACGCGCGACGACCTCGGTCAGCGACGCCGAAGAGAGGTCCGAAGCGCTCTTCTCGCCCTACAGCCACCGCGGCGCCGAGCAGCTCAAGCGCGAGCGCTTTCCGAGCGGCATCGAAGGCGGCGCGAACTGACGAGACCAATTTCGGCAGGCCGACGGCTCCAACGCGACCCGGAGCCGTCGGCGAATACGACGGGAGGGCTGTCATGATTCTCAGGCTTCTGACTTCCGGCTTTCGGGTGCTCGCTAGGCTGGCGCTGCGTGCCGACGATCTCCTCCTCATCGACCGCTACAACAGGATGTACCAGCAGCGCGTCTCGTTTCGCTGAGCTACGACGCCATTTGGCTCCGCCTGTCCGCCGTCGGCATGGTGTCCTGCCAAGATTCTCTCATCCTGAAACAGGGTGCATTCAAACAGTTCAAGGTTTATCCCCTCATGCCGAGCCTGTCGAAGCGTGAGGATTGCTCGGTTCAATCGGCCAAGCCAGAGCGACCCTCACCCTTCGACAAGCTCAGGATGAGGGTCTTGGGGTTCAGTGGGCACAGGCCGGCAAGAATCAGATCGAGTTTACTCTCAGGAAAGTAACGGTGCACGGCGCCAGCCTGCCGCCGCAAAAAGGGCCGCCGGACTTTGATGCCGGCGGCCCGAGTTTGGAGGCATGGAGGCGGTGAACCTGTCGCTTGCGATTCCTGCGATCCGGGTCGGGCGTCGCGGCTCTAAGCGGCCGCGGCGCGGCGGCCTTGGGCGAGGCTTTCGGCCTTTTCCGCGGCGCGCTGGGCGCTTGCCCGGTCGCCGATCAGGTCGAAGGCCTTGGCCGTCATCGACCAGTTGAAGGGGCTGGTCGGCTTCTGGTCGGTGCGCTCTGCCGCGACGGCGCGGGCCAGAGGGCCGTCACCGGCGCGCAGCGCGGCCTCGAGCGTGGTTCGATGGATGACGTCGCGCTGGGCGTGGCTGCCGCCGAAGCGCATGGCCTTGGGCGGCAGGGGCCGCAGCAGTTCGGCGGCCGAGGCGTAGTCCTCCGCGCCGAAGGCCCGGATCGCCTGGCAGGCCGGCAGACCGACTTCGCGGGTCATCATGACGTTCGTGTCCTTCGCGTCATCGGCGGCGCGGCGCTCGACGACCTCTATCAGGCGTCCGGCCGCCTCGTTCCGGCCGTCGGCGACGAAGGCCATCATCGCGTGGAAATCGTTGAAGGCGTAGTAGGCGTCATCGATCATCGCCTCGTAGCTGTCGGCGACCGAGCTCCAGCGATCCCCGACATCGAGGCCCATGAGGTGCATGCGCCATAGCAGCGCGGCGGCGTCGACGAGCTCGAGCGCGACCTCGCTGTCGGCCGGATGGACGCCCCGATCGTAGATCTCGAGCGCGCGGTCGGTTTCGCCGAGGTCCAGGTGATAGAGCGCCAGATGCCACCAGTTGTGGAAGGCGAAGCCGTTGTCCTTCGACCAGTCCTCGACGCGGCTGCTGTACCACTCGATGCCGTCGCCGAGCCGCCCTTCCATTTCGATGACGTGGCCGACGGCATGGATTGCCCAGGTGTCGCGCGGGTTGAGCTCGACGGCGCGCCGGCCGCTGTCCTCGGCGCGGCGGTAGAGACCCGTCTCCTCGAGGCCGAAGGCGTGCATGCCGAGGAGGTAGCCATAGCCGGGCATCGAAGGATCCCACTGCGGCAGGACGCTCGCCGGACGGTCGCGCAGGTTCCAGGCGTGGCCGAGCAAAAAGTCACCCAGGTGGGCGAACTGCAGGGCGCAGATGTCGTGCGGATAGGCGGCCAGATGGCGGCCGTAAAGCGCGAGGGCGCGCTCGAAGTCGCGCTCGGTCCAGGCTTCCAGCGCGGCGATATGGCCGCGCTCGCGGTCGTTGGCCTTGTCGGCCAGGGCCTTGGCGGCGGCGAGGTTGGTGAGCATCTCCGCCTCGCCGCCCTTCTCGGAGGACGACAGCATCATCCCGGCGCGAAAGCAGTGCCCCATGATGAACGCGGGGTCGGCTTCCAGCGCCTCGTCGATGACCGCGAGCGGGTCGTTGAAGTATCCAAGAAACAGCTCGACCGCCTTGTCGAAGCTTTCCACCGAGCTGCGGTTGTCGGACGAGACCTCGACGCCGCGCGCGTCCTTGAGTGCCATAACGCAGTTCTCCGAGTTGGGTTGGTCAGTGCCGGAGCGAGTCCAGGCCCGCCGGCTACGTGAAGGGGCCGCTGCGACGCAGACGACGCTCGAAGGCCGCCAACTCCTCACGGCTGTTCCGGCGGTGATGGTAGCGTCGTCCCGGCTTTGCGTGAATGGGAGTCAACAAAGTTGCGCGGCCAAAAATCAGATGCCCAAGCATGAGCCAATCCCTTCCTTGTTTATTGCCGACCAGATCTATGGCCCGGCCGTTTCATCTTCCTTTCGCCGAAGGACACTGTTCGTTTCAATTGTTATGGGGAGTTGGCAGTGACCTGGCTCGGTCGTGGCCGAACCTGACGATTGGCGGTTGTCGCTGCGCGGCGAATCTGGAATGGTTCCAGTGCGCATGGGGCGTGGACTGCGGAACAGGCATTGGGGGTAGCATGGCTGGCGACAAGGTCACGGTTCAGTTCGAGATCAACGACGACGCGGGAGAAATGCTCGACAAGATCGTCGCGCAATTCGGACTGCCCGACCGATCGAAAGCGGTGCGAATCCTGCTCGACTACGTCGCCGAGGACGGCGATTGGGACGAGATCTTCGGCGAGGTTCGCTGTCGCCGCTGCGGCTGAACGCGCCGGTCGCGCTCAGACCCCCTTGAAGTTCACGTCGCCTTCGAGGCACACGGTTTCAGACGCGGCGCGGCTGCGAGACCCTATGCCGTGGATCGCTGATGCTGACCCTTACGGCTCCGTGCGTGCTGTGCCCCGTCGCCCTCATGCTGAGCTTGTCGAAGCGTGAGGAGGAGGGGGCGTTCCGAACAGCAGAATGGGGACGTTTGAGCGCTATACAAAAGTCAAGATCGTTGACCCCCGGCACTAGACAGGTCATTTCAGCCGCGAATTCCGCCGACCGCGGATGCGGTAACGATCTTGCGCGCTCCGGCTCGCGGCGCGCGCTCTACCAGAAGCGCACGCGGCCCACGTCGACGTGGATGAAGCCGGATTTGCGATAAATCCCGACGCCGCCGCTCTTCAGGTCGATCGCGGCCTGGCGCAGGTGTTCGAGCTTGCGGCCCGGCAAGGCGACGTCGATGGCCATGCCGCGCATGTGCAGGCTCTTCTTGGCCACGCCGTTGCTCTTCTGCCTGAGCTTGGCGTTGGTCTTGGGCGAGCGATAGCCGGAGATCACGTGGAAGGGCTCGCGCGAGTCCATCGCCGCGTGCAGGTCGTGCAGAAGGTCGAGCAGGTCGCGGTTCATGGGGGCGACTTCGTCGGTCCGCCAATCGCGCAGGATCACGTCGATCTCCTGAAGCGCGGGGTCGATGTAGCGGCCCTCGGCCCAGTAGACCCGCGACAGCTTCTCGCCGGTGTGGATGTTGTAGAAGCTGAGCTGGCGCTCCGGCGCGACCGCGGCCTGGGCCGCCTTCGCCAAAGGTGAGAGCATGAGGAGGGCCGGCGCACCCAGAGCCAGGAGTCGCCGGCGGGTCAGAGACGGGTCCGTCTTGCGCAGCATCGTCGTTGGATCCCCCGCGATGGTCGCCTGCGCACCGAACCGACCTCCCCCAGATCGGACAGCGCGCGTTTCACGTCACTCGCCGGGCGCGTCCGGCAGACTCCCTTGGCCGGTCGCACTGGCGGTTAAGAATATTCTTAACACTCTTAACGCTTCGTTGCAGCCTTTAGATTCAAGGAGATCGCGGAAAAACTCAGCGGCCGAGGTCGCCCGTGACGTTGGCGCGCGCGAGCGCCTTTTGCAGCCGCTCGTCACGGCCGTAGATGTCGTCGCGGAAGTGCACGCTGCCGTCCTTGTTGACCCAGGCGGTCAGGTAGGTGAGGTGCACCGGCAGCGCCGCCTCGAGGCGCACGATCTTGCGCTGCTTGCTGTCGATGGCCGACAGGATCTTCTCCTGGCTCCAGCCGTCCGAGCCATCGAGGACGACGGCCGCCAGACCCGGCGGATCCTGCACGCGGATACAGCCGTGGCTGAAGCTGCGCACGGTCCGGCTGAACAGGCTGCGCGCCGGCGTGTCGTGCAGATAGACGTTGAACTGGTTGGGAAACATGAACTTGATGCGGCCGAGCGCGTTGCCGTCGCCGGGGTCCTGGCGGAACTTGTAGCTCAGGCTTGCCTTCGAGATGCCACCCCAGTCGATGCCTAGCGGATCGAGCTTGCTGGCGCTGCCGCTCCAATCGCTCAGCACCGTGAAGTTCTTCTGCGCCAGATAGCCGACGTCCTTCTGCACGGCCGGCAAAATCTCGTTGCGCGCGATGCTGGGCGGCACGTGCCAGTAGGGATTGATGACCAGATAGGTCATCTCGCCGCTGAACACCGGGGTACGGTGATAGGGCTTGCCGACCACCACGCGCGTGTCGAAGACCGTCTTGAGGCCGTCGACCAGCTTCAGCTCGAAATCGGCCAGGTTGACGAAGATGTAGCGCTCGCCCAGGTCGTCCGGCATCCAGCGCCGCCGCTCCATGTTCAGCAGCATCTGGTCGATGCGGGCCTCGACCGGCACGTTGAGCGCGGCGCGGGTCATTTTGCCGACGGCGCCGTCGACGTCCAGGCCGTGCCGGGCCTGGAAGCGTTTCACGGCGGCCTCGAGATCCGGGTCGAAGAGGTCGGGATCGTCGCTCTCGCCCTCGAGGTCGCCCGATTCGCGCAGGCGTTGACGCAGGAGGGCGACCTGCGGGTCGCGCATCTCCGGCTTCAGGGTCTCGCCCTCCGGCAGGCGGGACCAGCCGCCGCGCGCCGCGAGCGCGCGGTGTTCGGCCAACGACCACTTCAGCCTCTTGTAGTTGGTGCTCTGCGGCGCCAGCTCCG
Organism: Kiloniellales bacterium; assembly: GCA_022360075.1. The sequence goes on from JAKSDN010000996.1 coordinate 16,327, forward strand.
CGAGGAAGCGCTCCAGATCGCTGGTCGAAGCGGCCTCCGACAGCAGGTCCAAGGACTTGACCGGATCGGGATAGATGAAGACCTCCGAGTCGACCTTGTTGGGCTGGACGCGCCCGGCCGAGATGTCGCGCCCGTAGTGAACCAGCGAGCGGCTCATCATGAAGTCCAGGGCGGCGAGCGACTCCGCGCCCGTGGCACTGTCGCGGCCGCCTTCTATCTGCTCGACGGCGTAGTTCTCCGGCAGCAGGCCGTCAGCCGAGGTGTCTGACAGAATCTGGATCAGGAGACCGCCTTGTTCGGTAACGCCGGTCCCGTCCAACCAGGCCGGCTGGAATTCCCGGCCCTCGTAAAACTGCCTGAGTGCGAGCAGCTCCTGGCGCTCGTCGGCCGAGCGGGGGCTGGAGGACTGATCGTCGAGATGAAGCTCCAGCTCGCCGACGATGTCCTCGAAGCTGGTTGCCTGCGTCGCCGCGACGGGAAAGCAGAGGCCGCAAAGAAGAACGGCGGCAGCCAAGCCCGCGCGCCGTTCGATCGAAGCACGAAATATCGTCATTGATTTCCTAGTCCCCCAATAAAGCCTCGGCGAGCCCTCTTCTCCCGAGTCAGCCCGCAGTATAGGACGTGACGGTGACAGTTCCGAGCCGCTTGGCCTGAAGGGCGAAGGGCCTCCGCGCGGGCCCCAACGCCCATGCCTTCGCGACGCCGCGGTGGTCGGAACTACCTAAGACCAAGGAGAAAACTCGGCTTTCATTCCTGGAGCGCTTCAGTCATATTGAGCTAGACAGGGGAAGTTTATAAGGAACATTGTCATGGCGACTTCCGGCTCGGGACGCGAAGTCTTCCATTTCGTGATGATCAAGCCGACTCACTATCATGAGGACGGCTACCCGATCATGTGGCTGCGCGCGGCGACGCCCTCGAACACCTTGGCCGTGATCAACGCGCTGGCGCTCGAGGCGAAGCGCGATCAGGTGCTCGGTCCGGACGTCGATCTGAGGCTGCATACCTACGACGAGACCAACCAGCGCATCCCGCTGAAGAAGATCATCCGCATGATTCAGCGGAACGGCGGCAAGGGGCTGGTCGGCCTGCTCGGTGTGCAGTCGAACCAGTTTCCCCGCACCATGGATCTCGCCCGCCCGTTGCGCGAGGCCGGCATCCAGGTCTCGATCGGCGGCTTTCACGTCTCCGGCTGCCTGTCCATGCTCAAGGAGATCCCGGCCGACATCCAGGAGGCGCTGGACATCGGCTGCTCGATCTTCGCCGGCGAGGCCGAGGAAGGCCGGCTCGGCCTGATGCTGAAGGACGCCTACGCGGGCGCCCTCAAGCCGATCTACAACTACATGGACGACCTGCCGAACATCGAGGGTGCGCCGACGCCCTTCCTGCCGGCCCAGCATCTCAAGCGCACCGCGGGCTCGCACTCCTCCTTCGACTGCGGCCGCGGCTGCCCCTTCCAGTGCTCCTTCTGCACCATCATCAACGTGCAGGGCCGCAAGTCGCGCTCGCGCTCGCCCGACGACATCGAGCGGCTGATCCGCGAGAACTACAAGCAGGGCGTCAACCGCTTCGTCCTGACCGACGACAACTTCGCCCGCAACAAGATCTGGGAGCCGATCCTCGACCGCATCATCTATCTGCGCGAGGAAGAGGGCTTCAATCTGAAGTTCTTCGTGCAGGTCGACACGCTCTGCCACCGCATCCCCAACTTCATCGAGAAGTGCGGGCGCGCCGGGGTGAAGCGGGTCTACGTCGGCCTGGAGAACATCAATCCCGACAATCTGGGCGTGGTGAAGAAGAAGCAGAACCGGATCGTCGAGTACCGGGCCATGCTGCAGGCCTGGAAGGAGATCGGCGCGACGATCTACGTCGGCTACATCATCGGCTTCCCCAACGACACGCCCGAGCGCATCTTGCGCGACATCGAGATCGTCAAGAGCGAGCTGCCGGTCGACCTCATGGAGATCATGATGTTGACGCCGCTGCCGGGCTCCGAAGACCACAAGGTGCTGCACGAAAAGGGGATCTGGATGGATCCCGACATGAACAAATACGATCTCTACCACGTCACGGTCGAGCACCCCCTGATGAGCAAGGAGGCCTACGAGGCGGCCTATTGGGCGGCCTGGGAGTCCTTCTATTCGGCCGAGCACATGGAAACCATCATGCGCCGCAACGCGGCCTATGGCATCAGCGTGGGCAACACGCTGTTCCTGCTGATGTGGTTCTATGCCTCGGCGACCATCGAGAAGGTGCATCCGGTCGAAAGCGGCTACTTCCGCCTTAAGTATCGCACCGAGCGGCGCTCGGATATGCCGCGCGAGCACCCGCTCGTGTTCTATCCGAAGTACGCCGCCGAGATCGTCTGGAAGCACATCCAGCTCTTCGCCTGCGTCCTGCGCATGAACAAGGGCCGCCGCAAGATCAAGCGCGACCCGAACGCCAAGGCCTACAGCGACCTGGCGATCACGCCGCCGAACGAGGAGGAGCTCGACGAGCTCGATCTCTTCCACGACACCATGGGCGGCGAAGCGGCGGTCGAGAAAAAGCGCAAGCAGGACGAGGCCCGCGCCGCGGTC
>JAKSDN010001316.1 GCA_022360075.1 Kiloniellales bacterium
GAATCGGGTATTGCCGAGAGCATCGGCCCTTTCGGCGCTCCGCGCCAGCCCCCCACCCGACGCTTCGCGCCGACCTCCCCCTCAAGGGGGGAGGAGATAAACTATTACCGTAGCATCCCAAATTCCCTCCCCCCTTGAGGGGGAGGGTTAGGGAGGGGGGCGTCCGCGTAGCGGACAACGGATCATGTCGCCCCTCTACGTCGGTGAGCTGCCGGCTTGACCCGACAATCCAATCCGACAACGGCTGTTTGCCAATGGACATTGCCGGATCCTCGCAGCATTGCGTCTCTGAGGTCCCAACTTCAGCCTCCCGCCGAACGCCCGCGGCGGTCCCTGAAGCTCGCCTTCAGCCAGCGCCATAGCTGGGTGATGCCGTTGCTCGCGTTCTCGAAGCGGTCGTCGAGCGCCAGGCGCTCCATCAGCCGGCGCCAGGCGATCCAGAGGAAGGCCAGACCGACGAAGAGAACGACCAAGAAAACGATGTTGAACCAAGGAATGATCGTCTCGTCCGGGCCCGCCACCGGATCGATCTCGACGGCGTTGGGGAACATCGAGAAGACCTCGATGCGCCAGCCGTAGTGCGTGATCATGACCCAGCGGGGCTCGGCCTGGGTCGAGACCAAGTCCTGGGCAATCGCCTGCAGGTTCCCGGAGTCGAACTTGAAGTACCAGGGAAAGCCCCAGTCGGTGTCCTCGTTGCGGTAGACGGCCGCGGCGCCGTTTTCGCGCACGGTGTTGATGTAGCGCACGTCGCGGGTAACCGTCGCCGCGCTCTGGCCGTCGCTGCTTTCGGTCGCCTTGAGTGGCCGGTCGACCCGATTCACCTCCGTGCCCACAACGCGCACGATGTCGTGGCCCGGCAGGTAGAAGTTCAGGAACAGGCCGACGATGACGACTGGCAGCAGCCGCAGAACCCAGCCGAGAACCTTCCAGACAATGCCCGACAAAACGATCTTCTCCGAAATCGACCCGAGCCATAGGTAGGCGTTCGAAGCCGCCGGCGAAAGGGCCGGCGTGGCTCCTTGCTGTTTCAAAGAACAAGCATTGGCCCGAGAATGCCGGTCCCGCCACCCCCAAACTGTCATTGCCGGGCGGGCGAAGCCCGAGCGCTTCGCACTCCCGGCAATCCATCGCGGTCCGAGACCGGGACTTCGATGGACCCTCGGGTCAAGCCCGAGGGTGACACTTTCAAGTTACAACTTCTATCGATTTGACCAGTCTACTCGTGCTGAATTCCGCTCGCCTCAGCCGATCTTGAAGCCCTTGAAGAAGTCGCCGCCCTTGTCGTCGATGACGATGAAGGCCGGGAACTCCTCGACCTCGATGCGCCAGATCGCCTCCATGCCGAGCTCCGGATAGGCCAGGCAATCGACCTGCTTGATGCAGTCCTGGGCCAGGCGGGCGCCGGGCCCGCCGATCGAGGCCAGGTAGAAGCCGCCGTGCTTGGCGCAGGCCTCGCGCACCTGCGGGCTGCGGTTACCCTTGCCGACCGAGATCATCGAGCCGCCGGCGCCCTGGAAGCGGTCGGCGTAGGCGTCCATGCGGCCCGAGGTTGTCGGGCCGAAGGAGCCGGTGACGTAGCCCTCGGGCGTCTTGGCCGGGCCGGCGTAGTAGATCGGCGATTCACGGAAGAAATCCGGCAGGTCTTCGCCCGCCTCCATGCGCTCCAGCAGCCGGGCATGGGCCAGGTCGCGCGCGACGGTCATGGGCCCGTTGAGCGACAGACGCGTGCCGATCGGATGGCGGGTCAGCTCGGCCAGCAGCTCCGACATCGGCCGGCGCAGGTCGAGCGCGATCGGCGCATCGACCAGCTCGTCCTGGGAGATCTCCGGCAGGTAGCGCGCCGGGTCGGTCTCCAGCTCCTCGAGGAAGACGCCCTCGCCGGTGATCTTGCCCAGGGCCTGGCGGTCGGCCGAACAGGACACGCCGATGCCGATCGGCAGACTCGCCCCGTGGCGCGGCAGGCGGATCACGCGCACGTCGTGGCAGAAGTACTTGCCGCCGAACTGCGCGCCGATGCCCATCTGGCGGGTCAGCTCGTGGACCGCTTCCTCCATCTCGAGGTCGCGGATCGCGTGCGGCTCGCCGGCGCCTTCCGTGGGCAAGCTGTCGAGGTAGCGGCAGCTCGCGAGCTTGACGGTCTTCAGGTTGAGCTCTGCGCTGGTGCCGCCGATCACCACGGCCAGGTGATAGGGCGGGCAGGCCGCGGTGCCGAGCGTGCGGATCTTCTCGTCCAGGAAGGCCATCAGCTTGTCGCGCTGCAAGGTCGCGGGCGTGGCCTGAAAGAGAAAGGTCTTGTTGGCCGAGCCGCCGCCCTTGGCGATGAACAGGAAGCGATAGCTGTCCTCGCCCTCGGCGTAGATCTCGATCTGGGCCGGCAGGTTGGAGCCGCTGTTGACCTCGTCGAAGGTCGAGCGCGGCACGAGCTGGCTGTAGCGCAGATTGCGCCCGACATAGGCGTCGCGCGCACCCGCGGCCAGCGCCGCCTCGTCCTTTCCTTCCGTCCAGACCCGACGGCCCTTCTTGCCCATGACGATGGCCGTGCCGGTGTCCTGGCACATGGGCAGCACGAGCCCGGCCGAGATATTCGCGTTCTTCAGCAACTCGAAGGCGACGAAGCGGTCATGCGACGAGGCCTCCGAATCGTCGAGGATTTTGCGGAGCTGCTGCAGGTGGCCCGGCCGCAGCAGGTGGTTGATGTCGAAAAAAGCCTGCTCGGCCAGCGCCCGGATCGCCTCTGACTCGACCGTGAGGATAGTCTCGCCGGCGAAGCGCTCGCGCGCCACGCCGTCGGCGCTCAGCTTGCGGTAAGGCGTCGCGTCCGGGCCCAGAGGGAACATGCTGATATGCTCGCCGGCGGCGGTCTGGCTGTCAGAGGGCATCACACAGGACCTTTTCCGTTCGGGTCGTCTCGGCGCCCGACCCTATAAATCGTCTGTGCGGCGGATTCCAGAGCCGGTACCCGCCCGGGCAGCGGGGCGCCAAGCTATCTGGAGCCCCGATCTCCCGCGAAAACAAGGGCAAAACCGACATAGATCGATTTCCTATAGCGGCCAGCCGATTTCACTATTTGTGCCTTTCCGGCCGCCAGCGCATTCTCTGGACGCGACTGGCACGCGAGGAAGCAAAGTGGGCGATCTCGACGGCACTCTGGTGGTCTCGGTCGAACAGGCGGTGGCCGCGCCCTATGCGGCCGGGCGGCTGGCCGGGGCCGGCGCCCGGGTGATCAAGGTCGAGCGGCCGGAGGGCGACTTCGCCCGGCGCTACGACAAGGACGCCAAGGGCCTCAGCGCCTACTTCGTCTGGCTCAACCACGGCAAGGAGTCGATCTGCCTCGATCTCAAGCAGGCCGACGACCTGACGCTGCTCAAGCGGATGATCGCCAAGGCCGACGTCTTCATCCAGAACCTCGTGCCGGGCGCGACCGAGCGCCTGGGCATCGGCAGTGAAGGCCTGCGCGCCGCCCATCCGCGGCTGATCACCTGCGACATCAGCGGCTACGGCCAGGAGGGCCCCTACAAGGACATGAAGGCCTACGACCTGCTGATCCAGGCCGAGAGCGGGCTCGCCGAGATCAACGGCTCGCCGGAGCAGCCGGGCCGGGTCGGTGTCTCGGTCTGCGACATCGCCGCCGGCATGACCGCCTTTCAAGCGATCCTTCAGGCGCTCTTCGCGCGCGAGCGCAGCGGCCGGGGCCGCGGTATCCAGGTCTCGCTGTTCCACGCCATGGCGGACTGGATGAACGTGCCCTATCTCCAGCACCGCTACGGCGGTCGCCAGGTGGCGCGCTGCGGCCTGCATCACCCGACCATCGCGCCCTACGGCGCCTACGCCTGTCGAGACGCGCGCCTGGTGCTGATCTCGATCCAGAACGAACGAGAATGGCGGCGGCTCTGCGCGGAGGCCCTGGAGAAGCCGGGCCTGGCCGACGACCCGCGCTTCGCCGGCAATCCCGAGCGGGTGGCGAACCGGCCGGCCCTGGACGCCGAGATCGCCGGGGTCTTCGGCCGCCTCGATCGTGACGCCGTGGTGGCGCGCCTGGAAAGCGCGCAGATCGCCTACGGCCGCCTGAGCTCCCTTGAAGACCTGCAGGCGCACCCTCAGAAGCAGTTGCTAACAGTCCAGACCAGCGGCGGCGAGGTCGAGCTTCTCGCCCCCGGCGCCGTCGTGCTCGACGCACCGGAGATCGGCGGCCGGGTGCCGGACCTGGGCGAGCAGAGCGCGAAGATCCGCGCGGAGTTCGGCGGCGAGACCGCCCTCCGCTCGCCCCGCCCCGAGCCCGTCGAAGGATAGAGCTCCGGGGCCTTTCCGCCCAACCGATCAGGGATCGGGCCGGGCCTCGCCGATCGTCGGATCGTAGTGCGCGAAGACGCTTTGATTGCGTTGCAGGATGTAGTCGGCCGCCGCGATCGGCGGAAAGCGCGTCTCGCCGGCACCCGGCAGGGCGCGCGGGTCGACCACCGCACTCGGGCTCGGGTCGTAGAAGACCGCGGCGGAGTAGCGGTCGCCGCCGCTCGTGTTGCGCACGCGGTGGGTGGTGGAGGGCAGACGGCCGTTGGTCCAGCGCTCCAGCAGATCGCCGATGTTGATGACGAGCGTGCCGGCGATCGGCGGGGCGGCGATCCAGTCGCCCTGGCGGGTCAGCACCTCGAGGCCCGACGTCTCCTGATAGAGCAGCGTGATGCAGCCGAAGTCGCTGTGCGGCGCGACGCCGAAGAGATCGTCGGCGGCATCCGCCGGCGGCGCGGGATAGTGGATGAGCTGGCCGCGCGCCATGGGCCGCGCGTAGTGCGGCGCGAAGAAGTCGGGCCCGCTGCCGAGCGACACCGCGAAGGCCCGCAAGAGGGCCGTGCCCACGCCGCGCACGGCATGAAAGTAACGCTCGACGTCGGCGCGGAAACCGGGCGGCGCGCTCGGCCACTGATTCGGCCCGCAGAGCGCGCGGCCGGCCACGAGATCCGGATCGTCGTCGGCGAGCTCGCGGCCCCAGAAGAAGACCTCCTTGAGATCCGTATGCGCGGCGCCACGCATGCGCGCCTGACCTTCGGCCAGATAGCCGCGGTTGACCTGATTGATGGCGATCGCCGCCTTGACCGCGGGCGGCGCCGCGAAGAAACCGCAGGCGGCGGCCATCAGAGCCGCGATGCTCTCCTCGGCGATGCCGTGGTTCGAGACATAGAAGAAGCCGCTCAATGCGGTCGCCGTCTCGACCTCGTGCGCGACCCGCTCGAGGGTTGCGGCCGAGCCGGCTTCAAGGCCGGTGAGGTCGATCACTGGCAGGTCGGTCATTGGCTCCTCTTTTGAACAGCCTGCAGGTCGCCCCTCGTGCGCCGGCAAGGCTCGCGGCACGACCTCTGTGCGTCCTTCGAGACGCATCCTGTCGGATGCTCCTCAGGATGAGGAACGATCCTTGTGGCGAAATGAAATGTCCTCATCCTGAGAGCTTGTGAAGAAATTGACATGCGGCTGGAATGCCATCCTGCGTCCTTCGAGACGCCCGCCAAGGCGGGCTCCTCAGGATGAGGACATTTCTTAATGCCACCAAAGACTTACCTCATCCTGAGGAGCGCCCTCCAGGGCGCGTCTCGAAGGACGCAGGATGATCATGCAGCACCGTCCGAAAGCTCGAGCCAGTAAATTCACAAGCTCTCAGGATGAGGACATTTCTTTATGCCACCAAAGGCCTACCTCATCCTGAGGAGCGTCCGACAGGACGCGTCTCGAAGGACGCACGACGGTCATGCAGCGCTTTCCGAAAGCTCGAGCCAGCAAATCCTCCTACTTCGACAGGCTCAGCATGAGGAGATAGGGCACGCGATCTTCAGAGTGCCAAAGGTCAGGATCAACAACACTCGGTGCTAGTCGTTCGGGCC
>JAKSDN010000581.1 GCA_022360075.1 Kiloniellales bacterium
GGGTCCTCCATCTCGCAGATCATCTTGTCGGCGTTGGTGATGAAGTAGGGCGAGAGGTAGCCGCGGTCGAACTGCATGCCCTCGACCACGTCGAGCTCGGTCTCCAGGCTCTTGGCCTCCTCGACCGTGATCACGCCCTCGTTGCCCACGGTCTCCATGGCGGTCGCGATCATGCGGCCGACCTCGGCGTCGCCATTGGAAGAGATCGCACCGACCTGGGCGACCTCGTCGGAGGTCGAGACCTTCTTGGAGCGCTTGTGCAGCTCCGTCACGACCGCATCGACGGCCTTCTCGACGCCGCGCTTGAGGTCCATCGGGTTCATGCCGGCGGCGACGGCCTTGGAGCCCTCGCGCACGATCGCCTGGGCGAGAACCGTGGCGGTCGTGGTCCCATCGCCGACAAGGTCGCTGGTCTTCGAGGCGACCTCGCGGACCATCTGCGCGCCCATGTTCTCGAACTTGTCGGAAAGCTCGATCTCCTTGGCCACCGTCACGCCGTCCTTGGTCGTGCGCGGCGCGCCAAAGGACTTGTCCAGGACCACGTTCCGGCCCTTGGGACCCAGCGTCACCTTGACCGCATTGGCCAGAACGTCCACGCCGTGCAGCATGCGCGTGCGGGCGTCGGCGCCGAATTTCACGTCCTTCGCTGCCATCTCCTGTCGATCTCCTCTTGCCAGAAACGTCTAAACGGCCACCCGCGGGTGGCAAGGGAAGTCAGATGCCGATATGCGAGGCTCCGGCGGGCATGAGGCACCGCTGGCGCGCTCAGGGCGAACCTCGTGTTCCTTCGCTGCGGCACTCTCCGATGACCAGACTTAGCACTCTCGCCACGAGAGTGCTAAATGCGTATAGCCAACCAGACCAGGCCTGTCAAACAGACATGAGCGGACACGTCAGACCTCGGCTGCGGCCTCTTGCCGGCGCCGCTCGAAAAGAGCGCGGTCCTCCGGCCGCAAGCGTACCTGGACATGGGCATGGGATTCGTCGTCGCGGCGCTCGACGACCTGGCCATGGCGATAGAGCCAGGCCAGCGCCGCCCCGTCGACCAAGGGGATCGAGAGCCGAGCCAACGTGCGCGCGGCCGCAAGCTGGCGGTCGATCGCGTCGAGCAAGGCCTCGACACCCTCACCCGTTGCGGCGGAAAGCGGAACCCCGAGCGCCCGGCGTCCGTTCTTGGTGATCAGCGTTTGCCGCGCCTCTTCCGTCAGCAGATCGATCTTGTTCAGCGCCTCGATCAGTCCCTCGTCGACTTGCGCCCCGAGCCCGAGATCGCGCAGAACCTCGAGGACGTCGGCGCACTGCGCGTCACTGTCGGGGTGCGAAATGTCGCGGACATGGACGACGATATCGGCCTCGGTGACCTCCTCGAGCGTCGCCCGGAACGCCGCCACGAGGTCCGGCGGTAGGTCGGAGACGAAGCCGACGGTGTCGGACAGGATGACCTCGGTGCCGGACGGCAGCGTGACCCGCCGCATCGTGGGATCCAGGGTCGCGAAGAGCATGTCCTTGGCCGTCACCTCGGCCTCGGTCAAACGGTTGAACAGGGTCGATTTGCCGGCATTCGTGTAGCCGACCAAGGCGACGATCGGATAGGGCACGCGCCGGCGCGCCTGGCGGTGCAGGCTGCGCGTACGCACGACCTGGGCGAGATCCGCCTTGATCCGGGAAATGCGCTCGGTGATCAGGCGGCGGTCGATCTCGAGCTGGCTCTCGCCCGGACCACCGAGGAAGCCGAAGCCGCCACGCTGCCGCTCAAGGTGGGTCCAGGAACGCACCAGGCGCGAGCGCTGATAGCTGAGCGCCGCGAGCTCGACCTGGAGCTTGCCCTCCCGGGTGCGGGCGCGCTCGCCGAAGATCTCCAGGATCAAGCCCGTGCGGTCGATCACCTTGCAATGCCAGGCCCGCTCCAGATTGCGTTGCTGGACCGGCGTCAGGCTCGCGTCGACCACGGCGACCTCGACCGCCTCCGCCTCGACCAGGCAAGCGATCTCCTCCACCGCGCCGCCGCCCAGGAGCGTCGCCGGCCGCAGACGCGGCACGCGCACCACCCGGCGCGCGACGATCTCGAGATCGATCGCCACGGCAAGACCCACCGCCTCGTCGAGGCGGGCCTCCGGGCTGCGCGCGTCGGCCGACGTTCCGCGCAGCTCGGGGCGCAGGACGAGCGCCCGCACGCGGCCCCCGTCCAACGCTGTCGAAGATCGCTTGCCGGCGGTCCCTTTCGACCGCCCTGCCGGGCCTGATGGGCTGGTCTTAGGCGTGCTCGACCTCTTGTTCCTTCGCCGGCTCAAAGAGCTGGACCGGCTGCGCCGGCATCACCGTGGAGATCGCATGCTTGTAGACGAGCTGCGAATGCGCGTCCCGGCGCAAAAGAACGGAGAAATTGTCAAACCAGGTGACGATGCCCTGGAGCTTGACGCCGTTGACGCGAAAAATGGTAACCGCGACCTTGTTCTTGCGGATGTGGTTCAGGAAGACGTCCTGGACGTTCTGGGATTTTTCCGAGGCCATTGCTGCCCCCTTCTTGTTTTCATTGTGGTGTCGCGGCTACCGGCTGCCGCCGGCTCGCGACTTTCATCGTTAATGGTCGAAGATCCGGTGCCTCGCCGCCGGCAGCCGCGGCCAACTGCGCTCCGAGCGGCTCAGCATCCCGAATGCGTCTGTTATTTAGGGAGCCAGAAGCAATTCGGCTAGAGCCGAACAGCTTTTCACGTGATATCGGGGGCTCAAGGCCCCGAACTCGCCCTTTTTCGGCGCCTCGGCGCGCAGGAGAACCGGCACGCAGCCGGCATTGGCGGCGCAAAGCATGTCGATGTCGGTGTCGCCGACGAACCAGACGGCCTCGCCCGGAGCAATATCGCTGCCGGCGAGCGCCAGCTCCACCGGCTCGACCGCCGGCTTGTCCCGCGCGGCATCGGTCGCGCCGACCAGCCGGTGGAAATGCTCCGCCCAACCCAGGTGCTCCGCCTCCCGGCGCAGCAGGTGTCCCTTCTTGTTGCTGACCACCGCCAGGACGAAGTCTGCGCTTGAAAGGCGCTTCAGCAGCGCGCTGGCGCCGTGGAGCTCCCGAAGGGCTTGAAGATGCTCACTTTCGAAGGTCCGATAGAAGAGCTCGGCCGCGGCTTCGGCGCGCTCGCCGAAGAGCGTCGGAAAGCTGTCTCGGGCGGAGGCCCGGACCCGCGCCTTGGTCTCGTCCATCGTCCAAGCCGGCTTGCCCATCGCCTCCAGGGTCACGTTGAGGGCCCGGTGGATGATGGCCCAGGTATCGACGAGCGTGTTGTCCCAATCGAAGAGGATCGCCCGCGGTGGCTTCACGCGGCGCCCTCGAGGCTATCGATGTAGTCGAAGTAGCGCTCGCGCAGCTTCATGGTCAAAAGCCCGGTATGGCCATTCCCCACAGGCTGCGAATCGACCCGGGTCACCGGCATGACGAGGTTCGTGCTCGAAGTCAGAAAGGCTTCCTTGGCTTCGAGCGCCTCGGCGATGGTGAAGGGCCGCTCCTCGAGCGCCAGGCCCTCCCTGGCAGCCAGATCGAGGATGGCCAGGCGGGTGACGCCGTTGAGGATGGCGTGGTTCGCCTCGCGGGTGACCAGCCTCCCGTCCTTGGTGACGATCCAGGCATTGGTGGAGGAACCCTCGGTGACCCGCCCCTCGGGGTCGATCATCCAGGCTTCATAGGCACCGGACTCCACGGCCTCTTGTTTAGCTAACACATTAGGAAGAAGAGATATCGATTTGATATCGCAACGATCCCAGCGCAAATCCGGCACGCTGACCACCGCCACGCCCGCCGCCAGGGCCTGGTCGCTCGGCGGCCTTAGCTGTCGTGTCATCATCACCAAGGCTGGCTTGGCGTCCTTGGGGAACTTGTGATCGCGCGGCGCCACCCCGCGGGTCACTTGCATATAGAGGAATCCCCGCGACAGCTTGTTCCGCCGCATCAGCTCGCGGCAAACCAGCTTGATGGCTTCCCGGCTCATCGGCATGGCCATGCGCAGCTCGTGCAGAGAGCGCTCCAGCCGGTCGAGATGCGGACCCTCGTCGACCAGGATGCCGCCGATCACCGGCACGACCTCGTAGACCCCGTCGGCGAAGAGATAGCCGCGGTCCTCGACATGAACGAAGGCGTGACCGTGAGGCACGTAGCGGCCGTTGACATAGGCTTGGCGCGGCATCTCCGAGACCTCCCTTCTCGCGTTCGCCTGATGCCGCGATCCTAGCCGAGGGCCGCCGGAAGGCAATGTCCGTCGCCGATGCCGATCCTAGAAAAATTCGAGCTTTACGGCGAAGAGCTTCTCGACCTTCTTAACGGCGGCCGTCATGACGAAGAGGATGACAAGGTCGCCGCTGCGCACGACCGTGTCGGCGCGCGGGATGATCACTTCGCGCCGGCGCACGATCGCCCCGATCAGCACGCCGTCGGGCAGCTCGGACTCGCGCAGCGGCACACCCACCAGGCTCGAGGTCTCCATGACCTCGGCCTCGATCAGCTCGCCGAAGCCTTCCCAGAGCGTGTGCACGGAGCGGATCCGCCCGCGCCGAACGTGCTGGAGAATGGTCGAGACCGTGATGGAACGGGGACTGACGACCGTGTCGATGCCTAGCGTGCCGATCAAGGGGCCGTAGGAGGTCTTGTTGACCAGCGTCACCGAACGCTGGCAGCCGTAACGCTTGGCCAGCAGCGAGGCCAGGATGTTGACCTCGTCGTCGTTGGAGACCGCAACCACGGTCTCGGTGGCGGCGATGTTGGCCTCCTCGAGGATCTCCGTATCGAGCGCGCTGCCGTGAATGACGACCGTGCGGTCCAGGGTCTGCGCGACGAACTCGGCCCGCTTCTTGTCGATCTCGATGACCTTGAGATTGACCCCGGAAGCGCTCGCCTCGACGCTTTGGGCGAGGTTGAGGCCGATGTTGCCGCCGCCGACGATGACGACCCGCCGGGCCTCGGTCTCCTCGTGGCCGAAGGAGGCCATGGCCCGGCCGATATGGGCGGTGTCGGCGACGAAGTAGACGTCGTCGCCGGCCAGCAGAACGTCGTCGGCCGAGGGGACGAGGCCTTCGCCGTCACGCAGCACCGCTACGATCACGATGTGCAGATCCGGGAACAGCGCGGTGAGCTGGCGCAGCGGCGTCTCCAGGATCGGCGTATCCTCGCCGCAGTGAACGCCGATCAGGCTGATCCGGCCGTCGGCCAGCGGAATCACGTCGAAGGCGCCCGGTATGCCGAGCCGATGGTTGATCGCCCGCGCCACCTCCACCTCGGGCGAGATCACGACATCGATCGGCATGTTGTCGCGGCTGAAGAGATCGGCCCACATCGGGTGCAGATAGCTCTGATGGCGCACTCGGGCGATCTTGGTCGGCACGTCGAACAGGCTGTGGCAGATCTGACAGGCCACCATGTTGACTTCGTCGGCATAGGTGACGGCGATGACCATGTCGGCATCGCGTGCGCCGGCCCGCTCGAGAACGTCCGGATGTGACGCAAAGCCGACGAGACCCGTCACGTCGAAGGAATCGACGATCTTCTGGATCAGCTCCGGCGACTGGTCGATGACAGTGATGTCGGCGTTCTCGCTCGCAAGATAGCGCGCGATGTTGAAACCGACTTGGCCGGCGCCACAGATGATGACCTTCATGGGCTGATTTCCGTAAGATTCTCTGGGCGCCTAGCGGCGCTCGCCCGACGTGACGCCCAGCGAGCGGAGCTTGCGGTGCAGCGCCGAGCGCTCCATACCAACGAATTCGGCCGTGCGCGAGACGTTTCCGCCGAACCGCGCCACCTGGGCCGACAGATAATCGCGCTCGAACACCTCGCGCGCGTCCTTGAGCGGCAGCGACATCACCCGGTCGGCGCCGTTGCCGCCGGTTTGCGGCAACAGCTGGCCGATCTCGTCGGGCAGCATGTCGGCGGTGATTACGGTGCCGTCCTCGACCCGGGCCAGGATCATCAGCCGCTCGATCTTGTTGCGAAGCTGACGGATGTTGCCGGGCCAGTCGTGCGCCTGCAGCACCGCCATGGCGTCCTCGCCGATGCTGCAATTGGTGGTGCCGCTCTGCCGGCCGATCTGTTGCATGAAGGCATCGACCAGGGCCGGCAGGTCCTCGCGCCGGTCGGCCAGCGGCGGCACGCCGATCGGCACCACCGCCAGCCGATGGAACAGATCCTCGCGAAATTCGCCCAGCTTGATCAGCCGTTCCAGGTCGTGGGCGGTCGAGGACAGGATGCGCACGTCGACCTCGACCTTGGTGGAGCCGCCGACGCGCTCGAACTGCTGGTCGGTCAGCACCCGCAGAATGCGGTTTTGCGTGTCGCGCGGCATGTCTGCCACTTCGTCGATGTAAAGTGTGCCGCCGTGCGCCTCTTCAAGCGCGCCTACTTTCTTGTGCGCGCCGTTGACGCCTTCGGTTCCGAACAGTTCGATTTCCATGCGTTCGGGCGTGATCGCGGCGGCGTTCACCACCACGAACGGTCCCGAAGAACGGGCCGAAAGCTTGTGGATCGTGCGCGCCACCAGTTCCTTGCCGGAACCGGAAGCGCCGGTGATCAACACCCGCGAGTTGGTCGGCGCCACCCGTTCGATCGTCGAACGCAAGTGGGTCATGGCCAGCGACTGGCCGATCAGTTCGGGCATGTCGGCGCTGCGTTCGCGCAGCTCGCGCACCTGTTTCTTCAGGCTGGATGCTTCCAGCGCCCGCTCCGTCACGAGCACCAGCCGATCCACCTTGAACGGTTTCTCGATATAGTCGTAGGCGCCGCGCTGGATCGCGGCCACCGCCGTTTCGATATTGCCATGGCCGGAGATCATCACCACCGGCAGGTCGGGATGGTCCTTCTTGACCACGTCGAGCAGTTCCAGCCCGTCCATGGTCGAGCCTTGCA
>JAKSDN010000701.1 GCA_022360075.1 Kiloniellales bacterium
ATCGGCATCGGGGCCGGCACGGGCTGGACGGTCTACCCGCCACTTTCCGCGGGGTTAGGGCACTCGGGGCCATCGGTCGACATGGCGATCTTCGCGCTGCACTTGGCCGGCGCGTCCTCGATCCTGGGTGCGATCAACTTCATCACGACGATCTTCAACATGCGCGCGCCGGGCATGACGCTGCACAAGATGCCGCTCTTCGTCTGGTCGATCCTGATTACGGCCTTCCTGCTGCTGCTCTCGCTGCCGGTGCTGGGCGGCGCCATCACCATGCTGCTGACCGACCGGAACTTCGGCACGACCTTCTTCGAGGCCGCCGGCGGCGGTGACCCGATCCTGTTCCAGCACCTTTTCTGGTTCTTCGGCCACCCCGAGGTCTACATCATGATCCTGCCGGCCTTCGGGATCATCAGCCACATCATCTCGACCTTCAGCCGCAAGCCTGTGTTCGGCTATCTCGGCATGGCCTACGCGATGGTCTCCATCGGCTTCGTCGGCTTCGTCGTCTGGGCCCACCACATGTACACGGTCGGCCTCGACGTCGACACGCGGGCCTACTTCACGGCCGCCACGATGGTCATCGCCGTGCCCACGGGCATCAAGGTGTTTAGCTGGATCGCCACCATGTGGGGCGGCTCGCTGCGCTTCGACACGCCGATGCTCTGGGCGATCGGCTTCATCTTCCTGTTCACCGTCGGCGGCGTGACCGGGGTGGTGCTGGCCAATGCCGGCATGGACCTGGCCTTCCACGACACCTACTACGTGGTCGCCCACTTCCACTACGTGCTGAGCCTGGGCGCGGTCTTCGGCATCTTCGCCGGTATCTACTACTGGATCGGCAAGATGTCCGGACGCCAGTACCCGGAGTGGGCCGGCAAGCTGCACTTCTGGACCACCTTCGTCGGCGTCAACCTGCTGTTCTTCCCGCAGCACTTCCTCGGCGCCCAGGGCATGCCGCGGCGCTACATCGACTACCCCGACGCCTACGCCGGCTGGAACTACGTCTCCTCGATCGGCGGCTACATCGCCTTCGCCTCGACGATCTTCTTCGTCGGCGTGCTGATCTACACCCTGATGGCGGGCCGCCGCGCGGAGGCCAATCCCTGGGGTGAAGGGGCCACGACGCTGGAGTGGTCGGTGTCCTCGCCGCCGCCCTTCCACACCTACGAGGAGCTGCCGCGCGTCCAATGAGCAGGGCCTCTGGTGTCTAGCCGGACCAGCCTACTGCGGGAGAGACGATGAGCGACCTCTCGATCGAGCTGTCGGCCCCGTCACCGGCGAAGGTGGTGACGTCCTCCGCCTTCGCCCAGAGCCAAGTGGCGGATTACGTAGCGCTGCTGAAGCCGCGGGTGATGTCCCTGGTCGTCTTCACCGGCTTCGCCGGCCTGATGGTCGCGCCGGGCGCGCTGCATCCCTTGCTTGCGGCCGTTGCGGTGCTCTGTATCGCGGTCGCCTCGGGTGCGGCGGGTGCGATCAACATGTGGTACGACCGCGATATCGACGCCGTGATGAGCCGCACCGCCGGCCGGCCGATCCCCGCCGGCCGCGTGCCGCCTGCCGAGGCGCTCGCCTTCGGAACGGTGCTCAGCCTCTTTTCGGTCATGCTCATGGGCCTTGCGGTCAACTGGACCGCGGCGGCGCTGCTGGCGACCGCGACCGGCTTCTACGTCTTCGTCTACACGGTCTGGCTGAAGCGCCGCACGCCGCAGAACATCGTGATCGGCGGGGCCGCCGGCGCCTTTCCGCCGATGATCGGCTGGGCGGCGGCGACCGGGTCCGTCAGCCTCGAGGCCGTCGCCCTCTTCCTCCTCATCTTCGTCTGGACGCCGCCCCACTTCTGGGCCCTGGCGCTCGTCCGCGACCAGGAATACGCCGAGGCCGGCGTGCCCATGCTGCCGGTCGTCGCGGGCAAGCGGGCGACCCGGCGCCAGATCCTGATCTACGCGCTGCTGCTCTGGGTGGTGGCACTGCTGCCCTGCCTCATCGGCTCGGCGGGGTTGGTCTACGGCGCCACGGCCGTCGCCATGGGCAGCCTCTTCGTCTGGCAGGCCTACCGGGTCTGGATCGAGCGCAGCGCCCGCAGCGCCCGCCAGCTCTTCGGCCTTTCGATCCTCTACCTCTTCGTGGTCTTCGCGGCGCTCATCGTCGACCGGGCCGAACGGCTCGGCGCGGGGCTCTTCTAGGGTGATGGCGGCGATGGCGGACGACACCGACCGGACCAGCCGAGAACGCCGGCTCAAGCTGAGGAACCTGGCCCTCGGCGGCGCGCTCGTCGCCTTCGTGGTGCTGGTCTACCTGGTTTCCATCGTGCGCATGGGCGGGGGCTGAGGCCATGCGGCGCCGCAATGCGACGACCGTCGTTCTGCTCTCCGGCCTGGTGGCCGGGATGACCGGGCTTTCCTTCGCTGCCGTGCCGCTCTACCGGCTGTTCTGCCAGGTGACCGGCCTCGGCGGCACGACCCAGGTGGCCGACAGCCTGCCCGAGACCGTGGCCGATCGCGTCATGACCGTGCGCTTCAACGCCGACATCGATCCGGAGCTGCCCTGGCGCTTCCGACCGTCCCAAAGGGCCGTCGAGGTGCGGGTCGGCGAGCCGGGCCTCGCCTTCTATGAGGCGACCAACCTGGCCGAACGGCCGGTCACCGGGACGGCCGTCTTCAACGTGACACCGCTCAAGGCCGGGCGCTACTTTAGCAAGGTCGCCTGCTTCTGCTTCGATCTCCAGAGCCTCGCGGCGGGCGAGACGATGGAGATGGGGGTGAGCTTCTTCGTCGATCCGGAGATCCTGGACGACCCGAACCTGGACGACGTGACGACCATCACCCTTTCCTACACCTTCTTCCACAGCAGCGAGCAGGCCGCCAACGAGACGGCCGAGGGCGCGAGCGCCAGTACGAACTGACGGCGTACGAACTGACGGCGTACAAACCGATAGGGCGCGAAGGGCGCCCGGCCCGGGGGAACCAGAGTAGAGAGCCATGAGCGAATCCCACAGCCACACACAGAGCCACCCCTACCACATGGTGGAGCCGAGCCCCTGGCCGGCCCTCGGCGCGCTGGCCGCCGGCACCCTGGCGGTAGGCGGCGTCCTCTTCATGCACGACGTCACCTCGATCGTCATGATCATCGGCTTCCTGCTGGTGCTGGCCACCATGGTCGTCTGGTGGCGCGACGTGATCCGCGAGGCCACCTTCCAGGGCCATCACACGCCCATCGTGCAGCTCGGCCTGCGCTACGGCATGATGCTCTTCATCGCCTCGGAGGTGATGTTCTTCGCCGCCTTCTTCTGGGCCTTCTTCAACGCCTCGCTCTTCCCGACGCCGGCCATCGACTTCACCTGGCCGCCGCCAGGGGTCGTGCCCTTCGATCCCTTCACCATTCCCTTCCTCAACACCATGATCCTGCTGCTCTCCGGCTGCACGGTCACCTGGGCCCACCATTCCCTGCGCGAGGGCGACACCCGCTCGACGGTCATCGGCCTCTGGCTCACCGTCGGCCTCGGCGTCCTCTTCACCTCGATGCAGGCCTATGAGTATGGCCACGCCGCCTTCGGCTTCCGCGATGGCATCTACTCCTCGACCTTCTACATGGCGACCGGCTTCGTCTGGCCGCCGGAGGGCGTCGAGACCTTCGATGCCTTCGACGTGCCCTTCCTCAACACGCTGATCCTGCTGCTCTCCGGCTGCACGGTCACCTGGGCCCACCACGCCCTGCTGCATGGCGATCGGAAGAACACCATCTTCGGCCTGGCGCTGACCGTGATGCTCGGCATGATCTTCACGGGCTTCCAGGCCTACGAGTACGTCCATGCAG
>JAKSDN010001217.1 GCA_022360075.1 Kiloniellales bacterium
CTTGCGACCGGCACCCGCGGCGGCGACCCGCTAGCCGGCTGCAACAGGCAGCGCGCCAAGCTGTCCCAGGTCATGCCGCGCGTCAGGCTGGCGATCGCCGGGCGCATGGCGCGCGCGCGTGCGGCGCTGAAGCCGCGGATCGCCTCGGCCAAGACCGTCGGGTCGCCGGGCGGCACGAGAGCCCCGGTCTCGCCGTCGCGCACCAGCTCGGCGAGGCCATCCAGGCGGCTGGCGATCACCGGCTTGCCGTAGCGATAGGCGAGCGCAACCACGCCGCTGGCGGTGACGCTGAGATAGGGAAGGACCACCGCGTCTGCGCGGGCGAAGCGATCGGCCGCCTCCTGCGCCGTGACATAGCGGGGTACCAGCTCGACCCGCTCGTCGAGGCCCTTCGCCCGGACCGCCTTCTCGACAGCTTCCTGGCCCTCCCAGAACTCGCCGACGACCGAGAGCTGGACCGAAAGGTCCCGCAGGCGGCCCATGGCCTCGATAAGCTGGGGCAGGCCCTTGTAGGGCCGCACCAGGCCGAAGAAGAGCAACTCGAGATCGGCCCGCCGCGGTAGCGTCTCGATCGGGTCGGGAAAGCCGTCGTAGAGCGGGTGGGGATGCACCCGAATCTCGGCCCCGCCGATCAGCTCCGTCAGGCGCCGCGCCTCGGCCCGACTGTGGACCAGGAAGGAGTCCACCTGCCGGAACAACGCGCAGGTCAGCCAGGTCTTCCAAGCCGCGGCCTCATGATCGAGCACGTTGTGGCAGAGCAGCCGGACGGGCAGACCCCGCAGGCGGCAGCCGCGGGCCAGGAACCAGAAGCAAGGCGCCCAGAAGACGGTCCACCACGGCAGCAGGACCAAGTCGGGCAAATAGCGCTCGATCCGCGCCAAGGCCCGGCGCCAGGACAGCGGGTTCAAGGGGTCGAGCAGGAATTCGGGTGCCGGCCGGAGCGGCGCCTGCGCCGCGGGATCGCGGTCGCTGCTGCCCGGGTAGAGCCAGGCCGGATACTGCCGGGCGAAGGACAGCAGCAGGACCTCGGCCCGCTCGGCCAGGGCTTCGGCCAGATGCGCCGTGTGCTGGGCGATGCCGCCACGATAGGGGGGGACCGGCCCCACGACGGCGACTCTGCTGGGCGATGCGCTTTGGCTGTCGGCTGTCATGGCGACCTGGATTCCGGCCGCCAGTGGAGCAGATCGAGGTTAACTATCTCTAAGCCTTCGTCTTGCTTTAGCTTTTCGTGGCTGCCCAAGGTGCTCGCAAGCAATCCCAGACTC
>JAKSDN010000087.1 GCA_022360075.1 Kiloniellales bacterium
GACAATGCGAGCCCGCCCCGGATAAAGGCGGCAGCCAACTATCGCAACGGCCGTCTCGCCGGGCTGCAGGCCAAGGCCGACGGTTACGACACGGCTCTCTTGCTGACCGAGACCGGGCAGGTCGCCGAAGCGCCGGGAGCCTGTGTTCTGATCGTGCGCGATGGGGAGCTTCTGACACCTCCGGTGACGGCCGGAATTCTCGAAAGCCTGACGCGCGACACGGTTCTGCGCCAGGCGCACGACTGCGGGCTGGTCGCGAAGGTGACCGAGCGCCCGGTCGACCGGACCGAGCTGTACGCGGCAAGCGAGATCATGCTGGTGGGCACCGGAATGGAAGTCACGCCTGTGGTCGGCATCGATCGTCTCGTCGTGGGAGACGGCTGCCGCGGTCCGGTCACCGAGGTGCTTCAGGAAGGATACTTCGCGCTCGTCCGCGGCGGCGAGCCTTCGCCCAAGGGCTGGCTGACCCCGGTAAACCCCGATCTGGAGACGGAAGAATGAACCAACTGAGCCCGGTGAAGATCGGCGTTGTCTGGGAACGCCTCAACGGACTGATGGATCAGGTCGCCGAGACCTGCGTGCGCACATCCTTCTCGGCGGTGGTGCGTGAGAACTACGACTTCGCGATCGGGCTGCTCGACACCCGGGGCCGTCAGGTCGCGCAAAGTCGCCGCAGCGTTCCGTCGTTCATCGGGACGATGTCGCGCACCCTGACAGCGATGCTGGAGAAGTTCCCCGTCGATACGCTGCGGCCGGGCGACGTGCTGATCACGAACGACGGCTGGTTGGGAACCGGGCATCTCAACGACATCACCATGATCAAGCCGCTGTTCCGCGACGGCCGTCACCTGGGCTACGTCGGTTCGATCTTTCACACCGTCGATATCGGTGGGGCGCCATCGCCTTCCGCCAAGGACAGCTACGAAGAGGGGTTGAACATTCCGGTCGCGAAGATCGTCTCCGAGGGAACCGAGAACCAGCTCCTGGTCGATTTCATCGAGGCCAACTTGCGCGAACCCGAGGAAACGCTGGGCGATATCCGCTCGCAGTTCGCGGCCTACCACAGTTGCAGCGAGCGCCTGATTCGCCTGCTGGACGAGGAGGAGCTCGACGATCTCGAGGCATTCTCCGACGACGTGCTGGACCGCTCGGAAGCGAGTCTGCGCCGGGCGATAGAAGCCATACCGGACGGGGTCTATTCCGACAGTCTGACCGCCGACGGGTTCGAGCATCCGCTGGAAATACGGTGCAGCCTCGCGGTTCGCGGTTCGGACATCGTGGTCGACTATTCGGGCACCGCCGACCAGATCGAACGTCCCGTCAATTCACCTCTGACCTTCACAAAGGCCTATAGCTGCTATGCGATCAAGTGCGCGCTCGACCCCGGCACACCGATCAACGACGGTACTTTCCGCCCGATCAAGGTAACCGCGCCGGAAGGGTCGCTTGTCAACCCATGCCGGCCGGCGCCCGTTTGGGGGCGGCACCTCTCTGGACACTACTTGCCGCCCGCGATTTATGGCGCGCTTTCGAAAGTCGCGCCTGGCAAGGTGATCGCGGACTGCGGCTCGCCCTTGTGGAACGTCTATTTCAAGGGACGCCGCGAGGGCACGGGACGGCCCTTCGTGAAGATGTTCTTCATGAACGGGGGCCACGGCGCGCGCCCTAGTCAGGATGGGCCGGGTTGCCTCAGCTTTCCGTCAAATGTCTCCAACCAGGCAATCGAACAGTTCGAGAATCAGGTACCGCTCCTTGTCGAGGAGAAGGCGCTGGTTCCGGACACGGGCGGAGCCGGTCGGTTTCGAGGCGGCAATGCCCAGCGGCTGACTTTCCGCAACATCGCGGAGACGCCTATCGTCGTCACCATTCGTCACGAACGTGTCGACAATCCACCGCGCGGACTTCTGGGCGGCGAGCCGGGGTCCGGAGGGCTCGACCTGGTCAATGGCAAACCTATTCCCTCGAAAACGCAAACGCAGATACAGCCGGACGACGCGGTGACGTTTCAGACCCCCGGCGGTGGCGGGATGGGGCCGCCGGCCGAGCGTAACCCGGCGGCAATCCGGGCCGATCTGACAAGCGGACTGGTGACAGCGGAGCATGCCAAGTTGCACTACGGATATGACGTATGAACGCAGACACAGGTTCCTTTCGCATCGGGGTCGATATCGGCGGTACCTTCACCGACGTGGTGATGCTCGACCCGGCTACGGGCCGACTTGCGAATGAGAAGGTCCTGACCACGCCCGACGACCCCGCCGAAGGTGTCCTGAACGGCGTTGCGCGCATTCTCGAGGCGCACAGCGCCATGCCGGAAGCGGTGCAGACGATCATTCATGGAACGACGCTGGTCGCAAATGCCCTGATCGAGCGAAAGGGTGTTCGTACCGCGCTGGTCACGACCGAGGGCTTCCGCGATGTCCTCGAGATCGGGCGCGAGCTGCGCTACTCGATCTACGATCTCTTCATCGACATGCCGGTGCCGCTTGTACCGCGCGAGCTGCGGTTCGAGATCGACGAGCGCATGACGGCCGGCGGCCAGATCCTGCGCGATCCCGACCCCGATAGCGTGCGTCGCCTGGCCACGGCGTTGCGCGCCGCCGCCGTCGAGGCCGTGGCCATCGTTTTCCTTCATTCGTTTCGGAACGACGCCAACGAGCGTCTGGTCAAGGAGATCCTCGCCGCGGAGCTACCTGACGTGACGATCTGCACCTCGTTCGAGGTAATGCCACAGATCGGCGAATACGAGCGCACGTCGACCGCTGTGGCCAACGCCTTCGTACAGCCGATCTTTCGCACCTACGTCCAACGGCTGGTGCAGGAACTCGGACGCCGCGATCTGCCGGACGATCTTTACTTGATGCTGGCCGATGGCGGGACCGTGCTTCACGAAACGGCGGTGCAGTACCCCATCCGGCTCGTGCAGTCCGGTCCGGCGGGCGGCGCCCAGGCGGCATCCGTCTTTGGCCGGCTTGCGGCGGAGAACAATCTGCTGTGCTTCGACATGGGCGGTACCACGGCCAAGGCCTGTCTGATTCACGACGGGGAGCCGCTGAAGACCGACAGCTTCGAAGTCGCGCGCGTGTTCCGCTTCGCGAAGGGCAGTGGGTTGCCGCTGCAGGTGCCGGTGATCGACATGATCGAAATCGGCGCCGGCGGCGGTTCCATCGCGCGGGTCGACAAGCTCGGCCTGGTGCAGGTGGGCCCCGAAAGTGCCAGTTCCAAGCCGGGGCCGGCCTGCTACGGTCTTGGCGGCGCGCTTCCGACGGTGACCGACGCTGACCTCGTCCTCGGCTATCTGGACGCGGCGTCGTTCCTCGGTGGTGACATGGCACTCGACAAGGGGGCGGCCGAGGAAGCGATTCGGCGAGAACTGGCCGAACCTCTTAACCTCTCGATCGTGGACGCGGCGTGGGGGATCTACGAGACCGTCAACGAGAGCATGGCGCAGGCCGCGACGATCCACGCGCTGGAAAGCGGTCGTAAGGTGCAGGATTTCGTGCTGATCGCCATCGGTGGTGCCGGGCCCGTTCACGCCACGAACCTTGCCAGACGCATGGGCGTGCGGCGCGTGATCTGCCCGCTCGGTGCTGGTGTGGCCTCGGCCTTCGGATTCCTCGCCTCGCCAACCTCATTCGAGTTCGTTCGCGCGGCCATCGAGCCTTTGGCTGAGCTCAATCTCGGTCGGATTGAGAAGATGGTGGCAGAGCTCGAGCGCGAAGGGCTCGGCCTTGTCGAGTCTGCCGGGGTGCGTCCGGAAACGGCGGTAACTTCCGTAAGCGTTCTCATGCGGTACTCCGGCCAGGGCTACCAGGTCGAGGTCGCCGTGCCGCGGGAGGTTCTCACCGCCGGCGATAAAGACGAGATCGCCCGGCTGTTCGACGCGCGCTACCTTGCGCTCTTCGGACGGACCGAGCGGATGGCCGCCGAGATCATGTCCTGGCGTGTGGTCGTGGCCGGGCCCAAGCCGGTGCTCGAACCGCAGGCGGCCCTGCGTGAGGGCGCGCCGCTGATCGGCGAGCGCCCGGTGTTCTTCGGCGAAACGGGGAGCTTTGTCGACACGCCGGTCTACGACCGGTATCGCGTCCGGCCGGGCGCGCGAATACACGGGCCGGCGGTCCTCGAAGAGCGCGAGTCGACCATCATCGTGCCGCCTGATGCGGTGGCCGAGGCCGATCCGCACGGCAATCTCATAATCGATCTGGAAACATGACCGGCTTCGGATGGGTGCTCACAATCCTCGAGGCCATGCAGGAGCGCCATGGCGACCCGCGCAATCGGCCTGGCATCCGGTTGCGAGGCCGCGCGGCCTTCGGCTTGCCGCTTGGTCCGGATGGTGGTTAGCAGGCAAGCGGGGAGGGTCATGCAAGACTACAGAATGCTCATCGGCGGAGAGTGGTGCGAGGCGGCCGATGGCGCCAGCTTCACCTCCATCAATCCCTACTCCGGTGAAGAATGGGCTCGGTTTCCGCGCGCCGGTGCCGCGGATGTCGATCTTGCCGCGCGGGCCGCATACGCGGCTTTCACCGAGGGTGACTGGCCGCGATGGACCGCCACCCAGCGAGGCGCGGCCTTGGTCCGTCTGGCCGGCCTTATCGCCGACGAGGCTGGACGCCTTGCCGAGATAGAGGTGCGCGACAACGGCAAGCTGATGGCCGAGATGTCGAACCAGTGCCGCTATATGGCCAACTGGTACGCCTATTATGGCGGGCTTGCCGACAAGGTCGAAGGTCTCGTCCCGCCGATCGACAAGCCAGGCGTTGTCAATATGGTTCACTATGAACCGCTTGGCGTCTGCGCCTGCATCACCCCGTGGAACTCGCCGCTGCTGTTGCTCGCCTGGAAGATCGCACCGGCCTTGGCCGCGGGGAACACCGTGGTCGTCAAGCCCTCGGAATACACCTCGGCCTCGACCCTCGAACTGGTCCGCCTGATCGAAGCAGCGGGTATCCCGCCGGGCGTCGTCAACGTGATCACGGGCTTCGGCGAAGAGGCCGGGATGCCGCTCGTCACCCATCCGCTGGTCCGGAAAGTGGCCTTTACCGGCGGAGAACAGGCGGGCAGGGCGATCAACCAGGCTGCCGCCGGCGACTTCAAGAAGGTCACCCTCGAACTTGGCGGCAAGTCTCCCAACATCGTTTTCGAGGATGCCGATCTCGAGGCCGCGGTGCCGGGCGCCGTCTCGGGTATCTTCGCCGCCTCGGGCCAGACCTGCATCGCCGGCTCGCGGCTCTTGTTGCAGGACGGAATCTACGATGCGTTCCTCGACCGCCTCGTCGAAATGGCGCGCGCGGCCAAGCTGGGCGACCCGATGGATCCCGAGACCAACATCTCGCCGGTCGCGACCGCCGCGCAGCACGAAAAGATCCTGGCGTACATCGATATCGCGCGCGCCGAAGGGGCGACCTGCCTATTGGGCGGCCGCGCGGCCAGGCCCGAGGGGTCCGAGGGATACTTCGTCGAGCCCACGATTTTCACCGATGTGCGCAACGACATGCGCATCGCGCAAGAAGAGGTGTTCGGCCCGGTCCTCTCGGTCCTGCGGTTTTCCGACGAAGACGAGGCCGTGGCCATCGGCAACGACGTGCTTTACGGGCTCGCGGCCGGCGTCTGGACCAACGACCTGACCCGGGCGCTGCGTATGTCCCGGCGGCTTCAGGCCGGCACCATCTGGGTCAACACCTACCGCTCGACGAGTTACACGACGCCGTTCGGCGGCTACAAGCGGAGCGGATTGGGCCGTGAGAACGGCAGCGACGCGATCAAAGAGTATCTGCAGCCCAAGTCGATCTGGTTGGCCGAGCCCAAGGCGGTCGAAAACCCCTTTATCCGGCGCTGAGCCGCCGAACCGCTGCGCGCGTTGGAAGCGTCCACGCGGTCACCTTTGCGACCACGACGATGCCTGGAGGACCAAAGCGATGGACGCTTTCATTTGCGATGGTGTGCGCACCCCGATCGGGCGTTATGGCGGGTGCCTGTCCACGATCCGGGCCGACGATCTGGCCGCGATTCCGCTCAAGGCCCTGGTCGAACGCAATCCTGCGGCCGATTGGTCGCGCCTCGACGACGTCGTCTATGGTTGCGCCAACCAGGCGGGCGAGGATAACCGCAATGTGGCGCGAATGGCGGCCCTGTTGGCGGGAATGCCGGTGGACGTTCCTGGTGTGACGATCAATCGCCTCTGCGGTTCGGGCCTCGACGCGCTGGGGACCGCAGCCCGGGCGATCCGCGCCGGTGACGCCGATTTCATGATTGCGGGCGGAGTCGAGAGCATGAGCAGGGCGCCTTTCGTGATGCCGAAGGCACCTACCGCTTTCTCGCGAACCAACGCCGTCTACGACACGACGATCGGCTGGCGGTTCGTGAACCCAAGCATGCAGGCCGCATACGACACCCACTCGATGCCCGAAACGGCAGACAACGTCGCCGCGGAGTACGGCATATCGCGCGCGGACCAGGACGCCTTCGCCGTGCGCTCGCAGGCCCGCTATGCGGCCGCCGCGGAAGCAGGCGTGTTTGCCGAGGAGATCGTGCCCGTCAGCGTACCTCAGAAGAAGGGCGACCCGATGATCGTCGACACCGACGAGCACCCGCGTCCCGGCACGGATGTCGCGAGGCTCGCCAAGTTGAAGGGAATAAGCGGAGCAGAGCTCACGGTGACGGCCGGCAATGCTTCGGGTGTCAATGACGGAGCGGCGGCTCTCATCCTGGCCAGTGCCGAAGCGGCTGACCGGCACGGCCTGGCGCCGATTGCCCGCGTTGTCGGCATGGCGACAGCTGGGGTTGCGCCACGGGTCATGGGCATCGGCCCGGTGCCCGCGGTGCGCCGGGTCCTTGCGCGAACCGGCCTGACGCTCGGGCAGATGGACGTGATCGAACTGAACGAGGCGTTCGCCGCCCAGGGGCTCGCCGTCTTGCGCGAACTAGGACTTCCTGATGATGCGCCCTACGTCAATCCCAACGGCGGCGCGATCGCGCTGGGGCATCCACTGGGTATGAGCGGTGCGCGACTGGCCCTGACCGCCGCGCGTCACATGCGGCGCTCGGGTGGGCGCTATGGGCTTTGCACGATGTGCATCGGTGTCGGTCAGGGAATCGCCGTGGTTCTCGAACGCGTGTAGGGGAGAGCCCGGTGACTGTTCCTGTGGTGCGCGTCGAGGAACGTGACCGTCTCGCTTGGGTGACCATTGACAATCCTCCCGTCAACGCGACCTCGGCTGCGGTCCGAAAGGGGCTCTGGGAGGCCGTGCGGGGTGTCGGCGCCATGAACGTGCATGCGGTCGTCCTGCGCTGCGCGGGCCGGACTTTCGTCGCCGGCGGCGATATCAGGGAGTTCGACGCACCGCCGGTCAAACCCGATCTGCCGGATATCGTTCGCGCAATCGAAGATTGCCGGGTGCCTTGGATCGCAGCCATGCACGGCTCCATCTTTGGCGGGGGCCTCGAAATCGCGCTGGGCTGCGCCTATCGTGTTGCCACCGGGGCGGCGACCTTTGCCTTGCCTGAGGTCAAACTGGGGATCGTACCCGGGGCCGGTGGGACGCAGCGTCTTCCCCGCCTTGTCGGGACGGAGCTCGCCCTCGAAATGGCGACGACCGGAGAGCCGGTATCCGCTGAAGCGTTTCTCGCCGCAAGCGGCCTCGACGATATTCTTTCCGATCTCGAAGACCGGACGCTGATTTCTTTTGCCCTGGGCCTGACCGGCCGTCCGCAGGCAACGCGCCTGCGCGGCATCTCGGCCCCGGATCCGGCGTGGTGGGCCGGGAGAGAGGCGGCCGTGAAACAGCGCGCAGGCGGACAGCGGTCGCCGCTTTGCAATTTCCAACTTGTGCAACTGGCCACTCGCGCGCCCTTCGACGCGGGGCAAACCGAAGAACGGTCCCTGCACCTCGAGCTCCGTCAGTCTCAACAGTCCCGGGCCTTACGCCACATCTTCTTTGCCGAGCGCAAGGCGGCCAAACCGGCCGTCATCGCCCGGCATAGACCGTGCACCCTTCGGTCCGTCGCGGTCGTGGGCGCCGGTCCGACCGCCTGCGGCCTCGCCGAGGACGCGCGTGCGGGCGGGCTGGAGGTGAGATTGGCCGGGAGCTTGGAGGGGCTTGCGACGGCCGCCTGGTCGCCCGATCTTGCGATTGTCGTGGGCGCGGAAGAACCGGATGAGGTGCGTTGCACGCTTCGCCGGTTGGCTGACGCGGCGGGCCCGCAGGCGATCCTGTCGATATGCTCGCGGCGCTTGGACTTGTCGCGGGTCTTCGAGGGCGTCCCGGACCGGAGCCGTTGTTTGGCGTTGTATTGCGCGGCTGCGGAGCGTCGGACGAAACTGCTGGAGATCATGGTCGCGCCGGACACGCGCGCCGAGGTCGCGTCCACGGGGGTCACCCTTGCCCGGCGTCTGTCCAGAACGCCTGTCCTCTCTTGCGGAGGCGCCGAGTTCGTCGGGTTGCGGCTGGAGAAGGCCGTTCGCCGTCAGGCGGAGGATCTTCTCGCCGAGGGCGCCTTGCCGCACGAGATCGATGCCGCATGGGGCGTGTTCGGCGTGCCGATGGGAGTATTCGAGTCAGAGGATGCCGCCGGCCTTGAGCCCCTCGGCACGGAACTCGATGGCACGCGCCATCTCGGGATACGCGAGGCGCTGCTTGAAGCCGGCCGGCTGGGTCTGCGCGGCGGCAAAGGCTGGTATCGCTACGATCGGGGCGATCCGACGGCCCTGCCGGATCCGGAGGTCGAGGCCATGATTCGCGAGCACGCGCGCAAGCGCGGCATCCAACGCCGACGCCTCGGCGCGGACGAGATTTGCCGCCGCCTTCTCGCGGTTCTGATCAATGAAGGCGCGCGTGTCGTAGAGGAGGGCGTCGTCCCGGACGGCGCTTGCGTCGATGTTGTCGAAGTCGTCGGCCACGGCTTCCCCCGATGGCGCGGCGGGCCCATGTATCATGGCATGAAGGTCGGGATGGACAGGGTCGCAGGCTGGATGGATGAGGTCGTGGCGCGGAGCCGCCGCGGATCGTGGGCCGTTTCGAACACCCTCCGTGAAGCTGCGAAATGAGAGGGGATGGAGAAATGCCGGTTGCCCGCGACGCCTGCATGCCTCTCCGACCTCTCCGATTGAAACGGCCCGAAATCCTCCATGCCTTCACGCTTGCCTCATCGAGGTTCTCACGCATGGACCGCCCCGGGTTTGCCGAAGGCTCCAACTCTTCGGAGAACGGAGCGGTGGGGAACCAAGGGACAGGGGGCATTCACGAGATGAACTATCCTTTGGGATCAGTTTGGGCTGGGTGGCTTTCGCTGAATTGAACC
>JAKSDN010000231.1 GCA_022360075.1 Kiloniellales bacterium
CAGGAACAGGCTAGCGTCGTAGTTTAGTGGCGCCAATATCCCCTTTCGACGCGAGCCGCCCGCCACTAGGCTGGCGGCTCGGCCACGAACACAGGCCGGAGCGGACAAGCGTAGCCGCGATCCGCGGTTCGGGAGGCAAGGACAACATGCATCAAGTCAACGCGTACGGTGCGAACATCCCCGCGATCGGGCTCGGCACCTGGACGCTCGAAGGCGAGGCCGGCGCCCGCCTCGTCGCCCACGCCCTCGAGTCGGGATACCGCCACATCGACACGGCCGCCTTCTACAACAACGAGGAAGCGGTGGGCGAAGGCATCCGCGCGTCGGGTGTCGCACGGGACTCGATCTTCCTCACGACGAAGATCTGGTTCACCGAGCTGGCCGACGGCGATCTTCAGCGCTCGCTGGAGGCCAGCCTGAAGCGCCTCGATATGGACGCCGTCGACCTGGCCTTGATCCACTGGCCCTCCAAGGTCGTGCCGATGGCCGAGACGATCGGCGCGTTGAACACGGCGCTCGACAGCGGCATGGCGCGCAACATCGGCGTCTCGAACTTCACGACCGGCCAGATCGAGTCCGCCGTCGCCGCCTCGCGCAACCCGCTTGCCTGCAATCAGGTCGAGTATCATCCCTACCTCAACCAGGACCGGGTCCTCGAAGCATGCCGCAAGCACGGCATGGCCCTCGTCTCCTACTGCCCACTTGGGCGCGGCGGCGATCTCTTCGCGGAGAGCGCGGTCACCGACGCCGCCGAACGTCACGGCAAGACCCCGGCCCAGGTCGTGCTGCGCTGGCACGTCCAGCAGGAGGGCGTCGTCGCGATCCCGCGCTCCCAGAACCCCGAACGCATCCGCCAGAACCTGGACGTCTTCGACTTCGCCCTCGCCGCCGACGAGGTCGCGGCGATCGACAGCCTGCGCGCCCGCGGCCATCGCATCTGCGACTTCGAGTTTTCGCCAGCGTGGGACGCGGCCTGAGCGTTCCGCCGGGCGGACAGGGGTCGGCTGGACAGATGCGGCCAAGGGCCTTATGTCCTAGAGTCGCTGCATCGCACAAATCGGGAGCCCGAGGCCATGACCGCCTGCATCGTCGGCTGGAGCCACACGCCCTTCGGCAAGCATGAGGCCGAGGACGTCGAGTCCCTGATCCTCAAAGTCGCGACCCAGGCGGTCGAGGATGCCGGCCTCGGGCTGGAGGAGATCGACGAGATCGTCCTCGGCACCTACAACGAGGGCTTCTCGCCCCAGGGCTTCCCCGCCTCTTTGGTTCTGCAAGCCGACGAGCGCCTGCGCTTCAAGCCGGCAACCCGGGTCGAGAACGCCTGCGCGACCGGCTCGGCGGCGATCCATCAGGGCGTCAAGACCGTCGAGGCCAAGCGGGCGCGTTTCGTCCTCGTGGTCGGCGTCGAGAAGATGACCGGTCTGCCCGGCCCCGAGATCGGCGGCGTCTTGCTCAAAGCCGCCTACGTGAAAGAGGAGGCCGACATCGAGGGCGGCTTCGCCGGCGTCTTCGGCCGCATCGCCCAGCAGTACTTCCAGCGCCACGGCGACCAGAGCGACGCGCTGGCCCGCATCGCCGCCAAGAACCACAGGAACGGCGTCGCCAATCCCTACGCGCAGATGCGCAAGGACCTGGGCTACGACTTCTGCCGCGAGGTCTCCGACAAGAACCCGCTGGTCGCCGGCCCCTTGAAGCGTACCGATTGCTCGCTGGTCTCCGACGGCGCCGCGGCCGTCGTGCTCACCGACCTCGAGACCGCGCTGCACAGGCCCAAGGCCGTGCACCTGCGCGCGACCGCCCAGGTCAACGACTTCCTGCCCATGAGCAAGCGCGACATCGTGCTCTTCGAGGGCTGCGAGCGCGCCTGGCAAAAGGCGTTCGAGCGCAGCGGTGTGACCCTCGACGACCTCTCCTTCGTCGAGACCCACGACTGCTTCACGGTCGCCGAGCTGCTGCAGTACGAAGCCATGGGCCTGACCCCGCGCGGCCAGGGTGCGACCGCGATCAACGAGGGCTGGACCGAGAAGGACGGCAAGCTGCCGGTCAATCCCTCCGGCGGCCTCAAGTCCAAGGGCCATCCGATCGGCGCCACCGGTGTGTCCATGCACATCATGACCTCGCTGCAGCTCACCGGCCGCGCCGACGATATGCAGGTCGGCGACCCCAAGCTCGGCGGGATCTTCAACCTGGGCGGCGCCGCCGTCGCCAACTACGTCTCGATCCTCGAGCCGTTGCGCTAGCCGTCGCCGGCTCGCGTTCCGGCGCGGGGCCGAGCGGCCTCCGACAAACACGATCACGATCGGAAGCTTCTCGGGCGAGCTAAGCACCTTCAACATCGGAACCGCCACCACCGGCGGCGTGACGGGGGATACCGTCGTGGTCGCGGCAGCGACGAAGGCAAACGGCAGCACGACGCTGGCCCTCGATGGCGACGACGCGCTGACGCTGGTCGGCGTCGCCATTGCAGACCTGCACCCGGACGACGCCTTGCTGTAGAACGGGCCGGCGGACCCGGATCGCCGGGTCGAACCGAAACGGGCCGACGGCATGAGCCCCAACGACGCCGAGGACGCGCGCGCGGCGGCGTTTGCGCGCGACGGATACTGCGTGTGGCCGGGCTATCTCGGCGCGCACGGGATAGAGACCTATCGCGGCCTCTGTGATCGCGTGCTGGCGCAGTGGCGCGCCGGCCGGCGGGACGCCGAGGACGTGACGAACATGGCGTACCTGACGGACCCGGCCTATTGGCAGGACGACCGTGCGGGCCTGATCCGGCTGCTCGATTGGCTCGCCGACCCGGACCTGATGGCGTTGCTCGGACGTATCGCCGGGGCGCCGCTGCTGTTCCACAACACGCAGTACTTTGCCGAGCCGCTCAGCCGCACCTGGGACGGCATCTGGCACCGCGACACGCAGTTCCTGGCCTGGGACGACGCGCGCGAGCAGGCGGTGATGGCGCGGGTGTCGAGCGTGCACGTCCACGTCGCCTTCGTCGCCGACGACAACCTTGAGGTCGTGCCCGGCTCGCACGCCCGCTTCGACAGCGCGGCCGAGCGTGCCGTGCGCAAGTCGCCCGACAAGGCGGCGCGCGTTCAGGGCACCATGCCGGGGGCCCGGCGCATCGCGCTCGCCGCCGGCGACGCCGTCATCTTCGACTCCTGGAGCATCCATCGCGGCCGCTACGTCGCCGGCCGCCCGCGCCGCACCTTCGACGCGATCTACGCCTGGGGCGAGGTGTGGGAGGAGGGGGTGCCGCCGCCGACCTGCTTCACGGACGCGACGCTGCTGGCGCAGCTGTCGGCGGGCGCCCGCGACCTGTTCGGCCGCTTCGTCGGCGTCTACAGTCCCTACTGGGCGCGCGGCGCCTATCTCGGCGCGCCGGAGAAGGGGGCCTCATGACCGACACGTTCAACGCCCTCGTGCTGCATCAGCCCGACGGCAAGGTGACGGCCGCGGTAGAGCAGCTGACCGAGGACCGTTTGCCGAGCGGGAATGTCACCGTTGCCGTCGAGTACTCGACCCTGAACTACAAGGACGGCCTGATCGTCAACGGGCTCGGCCGCCTCGTCCGCACCTACCCGCACGTGCCCGGCGTTGACCTCGCCGGCACCGTGACGGCGTCGGGCGACCCGCGTTTCGCGCCTGGCGACAAGGTCCTGCTGACGGGCTGGCGGGTCGGCGAGCTGCATTGGGGCGGCTACGCCCAACGCGCCCGGGTCGACAGCGACTGGCTGGTCAGGCTGCCCGCGGGGCTGTCGACGCGGCAGGCGATGGCGCTCGGCACCGCCGGCCTGTGCGCCATGCTTGC
>JAKSDN010000544.1 GCA_022360075.1 Kiloniellales bacterium
CGGCAACGGATCCGCGCCAGCCGGCGTCAAGGCCGTCAGACCTTCAGCACGCCCTTCCCCGCATAGCGCGCCGCCGGTCCCAGGTCCTCCTCGATGCGCAGGAGCTGGTTGTACTTGGCCAGGCGGTCCGAGCGGCTGAGCGAGCCGGTCTTGATCTGGCCGCAGTTGGTGGCGACGGCCAGGTCGGCGATGGTGGCATCCTCGGTCTCGCCGGAGCGGTGCGACATGACCGCCCGGTAGCCGGCCTTGTGGGCCCGCTCGACCGCTTCCAGGGTCTCGCTCAGGGTGCCGATCTGGTTGACCTTGACCAGGATGGCGTTGGCCACGCCGGCCTCGATGCCGCGGCTCAGGCGCTCGGGGTTTGTGACGAAGAGGTCGTCGCCGACGAGCTGGACCTTATCACCGACCGCCTCGGTGAGCGCGATCCAGCCCTCCCAGTCGTCCTCGGCCATGCCGTCCTCGACCGAGAAGATCGGATAGCGCCCGCAGAGCTCGGCCAGGAAGCTGGCCATGGCGTCAGACTCCAGGGTCTGGCCCTGCCCCTCCATGCGGTAGGCGCCGTCCACGAAGAACTCGCTGGCGGCACAGTCGAGCGCCAGCATGACGTCGTCGCCCAGCTTGTAACCGGCGCCCTCGACCGCCTTGGCGACATAGCCCAGGACCTCCTCGGTCGAGGCAAGCGCCGGGGCGAAGCCGCCCTCGTCGCCGACGTTGGTGTTGTGCCCGGCCTCGGCCAGGTCGCGCTTCAGGCGCTGGAAGATCTCCGCGCCCATGCGCAGCGCCTCGGCGAAACTGGCGCCGCCGACCGGGGCGATCATAAACTCCTGGAAGTCGATCGGGTTGTCGGCATGGGCGCCGCCGTTGACGATGTTCATCAGGGGCACCGGCAGGGTCCTGGCGCCCGCGCCGCCGACGTAGCGGTAGAGCGGCAGGCCGGCCTCCTGGGCGGCGGCCTTGGCGACGGCCAGGCTCACGCCCAGGATCGCGTTGGCGCCGAAGCGCGCCTTGTTGTCGCTGCCGTCGAGCGCGATCATGGCCTGGTCGATCTTGACCTGGTCCTCGGCATCGAGGCCCGAAAGCGCGTCGAGCAGGTCGTGGTTGACCGCCTCGACCGCCTTGAGCACGCCCTTGCCGCCATAGCGCGCCTTGTCGCCGTCGCGCAGCTCCACGGCCTCGTGGGCGCCGGTCGAAGCGCCGGATGGCACCGCCGCCCGCCCGAAGGCGCTGCTTTCCAGCACGACCTCGACTTCGACGGTCGGATTGCCGCGCGAATCGAGGATTTCCCGTCCTTGTATGTCGATGATTGCCGTCATGACCGCCCGATGCCCCTCTGCCGTTGGCAGCGGGATACACGCGATCATTCCGGCGCACAACGGCGTTGTTCCCCCAGACCCTCGCCCCCAGGGCCCGCAACTTGCCCAAGCCGCGAAAAGCCGCTAAACGGCCCTTCTCTTCCGCCGTCGGCTCCGACGCTTCCCCAACTGCGGGTCTGCCATGAACGAACCCCTGAAGAACCAATTCATGGCCGCGTTCTCCAGCCCGGTGCTGCTGCGCCAGTGGCCGGGCTTCGAAGAGGTGAACGCCGGTCTCAAGCAGATGATCCTGGAGCGCGAGCCCAAGGATCCATTGTCGATCCACAGCAACGTCGGCGGCTGGCACTCGGAGCAGGACGTGCTCACCTGGGGCGGCCCGGCCATCGGGCAGCTCCAGGGCTGGATCCAGATGGCGATCACCGATCTCACCATGGGACTTGCCAACCTGAGCGCGCCGCCGGGCGGGCAGATGACGATGGTCGCCTGGGCCAACGTACTGCGCCGCGGCGGCTACCACCTGGTGCACGACCACAACACCTACGCCTTCTCGGGGGTCTATTACGTCGAAGTGGGCGAAAGCGATCCCGGTCAGATCAACAATCTGAGCGGCACGATCGAGTTCATCGATCCCCGCTCGGGAATCGGCGCGATCAAGGTGCCGGGCGATCCCTTCAAGCAGAAGATGCGTATCCCGGCCGAGCCCGGAGTGATGCTAGTGTTCCCGAGCTGGCTCAAGCACTACGTACACCCGTACCACGGCCCCGGGATGCGGATCTCGATCTCCTTCAACGTCCTGTTCAAGGACCTCGACTGAGCGGGGAGAAGCCCTCATGCGCCTGCAACTCGCGACCTGGGAAGAGGTCGAGGCCCATCTGAAGCGCTCGACCGGCATCATCATCCCGATCGGCTCGACCGAACAGCACGGCCCGACCGGATTCATCGGCACCGATGCGCTTTGCCCCGAGATGATCGCCCAGGGCGTGGGCGACAAGCTGGACGCCATGGTGGCGCCGACGATCAGCATCGGCATGGCCCAGCACCATCTCGGCTTCTCGGGCTCGATCACGCTGAGGCCTTCGACCCTGATCGCGGTGATCCAGGACGTGGTCAACTCGCTCGCCCGGCACGGCTTCGACCGCTTCTTCTTCCTCAACGGCCACGGCGGCAACATCGCGACCGCCCAGGCCGCCTTTTCCGAGATCTATGCCGAGACCAGCCTCGGCACCGCCGGTCACAATCGTCCGTCGGTCCGCTGTCGGCTCGCGAACTGGTGGGATTCCGAGGCGGTCAAGGCGATCTCGGCCGAGTGCTTCGGCGATGCCGAGGGCTCCCACGCGACGGCATCGGAAGTGGCGCTCACCTATTTCAGCTATCCCCAGGACGGCGAGCGCGTGCGCCGCGAGGGTCTGACGCCGCGCGTCGCGGGCAACGGTCCGATCTTCGATGCCGACGACTACCGCCGGCGCTTCCCCGACGGCCGCATCGGCTCCGATCCGACCCTGGCCACGGTTGAGATCGGCGAGCGGCTTTATGGAGCAGCGGTCGAAGATCTTTCAGTTATTTATCAGGACTTTCTATCAGAAAATTGAACTGATAAATCAGATGAATAAAACAGTTCTAATGTTTGATTTTCATGATAAAAGTTGAACAGTCGCTTTCGCGCCAATTCCCCATACAAGAAAATCCCATAAAGTATTGTTTTAAAAAGATAATTTGTTGTTTCTGAAGTAATTTCTAAAGTTGATCGCGTCCAATCTGACGCTTCGAAAGGCGGTCTGCGCTGCGCTCGCAATGACGGGCGAGACGGGCTTCTGCCCCACAGTCAGATCGCGATCGGGCGCTCTTTGGCGAGCTTGTCGAACGCGACCAGGGTCTCGGCCAGCTCGGGCAAGTCCTGCAGGCGGACCATGTTCGGGCCGTCGGAGGGCGCGTTGTCCGGGTCCTGATGGGTCTCCATGAAGACGGCGGCGACGCCGACCGCCAGGGCCGCGCGGGCGAGCAC
>JAKSDN010000716.1 GCA_022360075.1 Kiloniellales bacterium
GAGGAACAGGACTCGTCTCTGCAAGGCGCGGTCTCCGGGCAAGCCGAAACAGGGGGCGGGCTTGCATCGCCGTCAGGACCTGGCGTTCGGCCGAATTTTGGGATTTGAATATGCGGCCGGTTACCCCACCTTTAACCTACTGTGAATTCACCAATCTAGGCTAATCTGACCTGACGGGCGACGTCCGAGAGCCGACCAGGAGGGTAGGTCCCGCATGCCAGCAGCCAGGCGCCCCTACAGCAAAGCGGAACGGCTCGCCGATGGCGTGATCCACGTCATTGGGGTAACCTTCGGCCTCGCGGCCAGCGTCGCGCTGGCGGCTCTTTCGCTGCCGCGCGGCGACCTGTTGCTGCTCTTGAGCCTCGGTCTCTATGCCATGGGCATGCTGTCGATGCTGGGCTGCTCGGCGCTCTACAACATGACCCACGACGAGACGCGCAAGCAGATCTTCCGTCGGCTCGATCACGCGGCGATCTTCGTAATGATTGCCGGCACCTACACACCCTTCGTGCTGATCGCCATCGGCGGCGCCTGGGGCCTCGGCCTGCTGGCCTTCGTCTGGAGCGTGGCGGCGGCGGGCGTCTTCCTGAAGCTGTGCTATCCCCGGCGCTTCGAGCGCCTGTCGGTCGCCGTCTATCTGCTGCTCGGCTGGACCATCCTGGTTGCGGTCGAGCCCTTCGTCACGGCGGTCTCGACGGCGGGCATCGTGCTGATCCTCACCGGCGGCCTGCTCTACAGCCTGGGTGTCATCTTCTATCTCTGGAAGCGCCTGCCCTATCACAACGCGATCTGGCACGCCTTCGTGCTGGCCGCGGTCGTATGCCATTTCTCGGCCGTGGTCGGCGATATCGCCATCGCGGCCTGATGCGATCTGCGAGTTACACCGAGCGATGTTGAAAGCGACTCATAACGATAGGCGTCGTCATTGCGAGCGGAGCGAAGCAATCTAGCTGGCTGACACCGGCGTGTTGGCTCTGGATGACCCAGTAGTCCAGGGGGCCGGCTGACGCCAGCTCGCAATGACGGCCAAAGGATCGGTTCGTGTCAATGCAGCTCGGTATAGGAGAGGCCTAGCGCTGGGCCTCTCTGCCCTTCTTGGTTTCAATCACGTTTCCGCCCTTGCCGAGCAAGCGCGGTCCGCGCTATATGGCGTCCACTATGAGCACACGCGTCATCTTTCTGCAGGCTCCGTGCCTCACGCCTCCGCCGGCGATCCCCATGACCGCCTGGCGTTGACGCGCGCGCTCGTTCCCGACTTTTTCTTCCTCTGATCGTTTGAAGCGAGCGCGCCCCTCCGGGGTCTAGCTCAAAGGTCAGAGCCCCCGCTTCCAAAGCGGACGATCCAGGGTTCGAGTCCCGGCACCCCGACCAGCTTCGCTGCGTAGGACCTCGAACCATGAATGCCATTGCCTTCGCCAAGAAATCCGTCGCCAGCGCCAACGCGCCCTGGCGCGCGGAAAGCCGCGCGCTGATCACGCTCGCGCTGCCCCTGGTGCTGACAGAGATCGCGCAGATGGCCATGGGCACGACCGATACGATCATGATGGGCTGGATCG
The DNA here is from genome assembly GCA_022360075.1 of Kiloniellales bacterium. Next base: position 1,557 of record JAKSDN010000716.1, read on the forward strand.
GCGCCGAGGCGCTGGCCGCCGGCGCGCTGGCCAACCATTTCTACGGCTTCTTCGTTCTGATCGGCATCGGCGTCATGAGCGCGGTCGCGCCGATGGTCGCCCAGGCCCTGGGCGCCCGCCGCTTCCGCCATGTGCGCCGCTCCGTGCGCCAAGGCCTCTGGGCAGCCGTCGCCGTCGGCCTGCCCGGCGGCTTCGCGGTCTGGCATGCGGAGGCCCTGCTGACGGCGCTCGGCCAGGATCCCGTCGTGGCGGCGGCGAGCCAGGATTACCTGCGGGCCATGGTCTGGGGCTTCGTGCCTTTTCTCGGATACATGGTGCTGAGCCACTTCCTGGCGGCGCATTCCAGGCCTCGGCCGGCCATGGTCTTGACCTTGATCGCCATCGCCGTCAATGCGCTCGGCAACTACCTGCTGATGTTCGGGCACTTCGGCCTGCCCCGGCTGGAGCTGGTCGGCGCCGGGATCAGCACGGCGATCGTGGACTACTTCCTGTTCGTGTCCTTGCTCGGCTACAGCCTCTGGGACCGGCGCTTCCGGCGCTATCACATCCTGGCGCGGATTTGGCGGCCGGACTGGGCGCGCTTCGTCGAGCTGTTCCGCATCGGCTTGCCGATCGGCCTGGCCCTGCTGGCGGAGGTCGGCCTGTTCCTGGCCTCGAGCCTGCTGATCGGGATGATCGACACCGACCAGCTTGCCGCCCATGGGCTCGCCATCCAATGCGTCGCGCTGGTCTACATGGTGCCCTACGGCATCGGCCAGGCGGCCGCGGTGCGCGTCGGGCTGGCCGCCGGTTCCGAGCGCTGGTCCGGCATCGGCCTGGCCGGCTGGACGGCACTCGCCTGGGGCACGGGCTTCGCCCTGCTCCCGGCTCTGGCCTTCTGGTTCGGCGGCACGGCGATCGTCGGCTTCTATCTGGACCCGGGCGTGCCGGGCAACGCGGCGGCCGTCGCCTTCGCGGTCGGCTTCCTGGAGGTCGCGGCGGTCTTCCAGCTCGCCGATGCCGCCCAGGTCGTCGCGGCCGGCGCCCTGCGCGGGCTGAAGGACACGCGGGTGCCGATGGTCCTGGCCGTGCTCGGCTACTGGGCGATCGGCTTCAGCGCGGCCATCGTCTTCGCCTTCGAGCTCGGCTACGAGGGCATGGGCGCCTGGATCGGCTTGGCCATCGGCCTGACCGTCACGGCGCCGATGCTGATCTGGCGCTTTCGGGTCATGCTGCGGCGTTACGACGCTCTGGTCTGAGCGGTCGTCATTGCGAGCGAAGCGAAGCAATCCAACCCCCTGACGCTGGAGCGGCGGCTCTGGATTGCCCAATTGCGCCGAGGGGCCGGCTGATGCCGGCTCGCAATGACGGCGCGGAACGGCTCAGCGCTCGATGAGCTGGGCCCGCAGGAAGGCGACGTTGGTGGCGAGTCCGGGGATCAGCCACTGGAACAGCCGGATCTCGTCGATCATCGCCTCGAGCGGCGCATCGGCCGCGGCGGCCTCGCGCAGAGCCGCCGCGGTCAGGCCCTCGGGGTTCGGCAGGCTTTCGAGCACGCCGCGGCAGAGCAGGGCGTGGTAGTCCTCGTTGATCGCCTCGTAGCCGGCGTGGCCGACCGCCGCCTTCAGGTCCGGCCAGGCTTCCGCCCAATAGCTCGGCCAGCGCGCGAAGGCGCGGTAGTCGGTGTTGACGAAAGGCAGGCCGAGGGTCGCCTTGACGTCTTCGTAGAGCGCTCGCGTGGGGGC
>JAKSDN010000695.1 GCA_022360075.1 Kiloniellales bacterium
CGGGACGCGAGCGCGATGGCATGCCGCCAGACCCTGACGAAGGCCTCGTTGCGCTTGATCTCCGACTGGCCGTCGGAGGTCCAGTAGCGGCTCTTCGAGACATCCGCCGGCCAGTGATCGAGGATGTTGCGCGGCTCATCGGCCCCGAGCGCCGGGGCCGCTTCGTAGTGGATGACCTTGCCCAGCCGGACCAGGGCATTGAGCCGGCGGTTCGCCCGCTTGCTCTCGACCAGCCGGAACAAGGAGTCCATGTCTCGGGGCAGTATGCCGGCAACGCCGTCCTTCTTGCGCCTATCGAGGACGCGCGCGTAAGCGTCGCGGATCGCCGCGTGCAGCTCGAAAAGCCCAGGACGCGCGAGACGGGCGTCGGTGATCTTCAAGGCATTGCCGTCGGCATCACGAAACAGGGCCCCGTATCGTTCATAGAGAATTGGGGCAACGGCGCGCATGGTGACGCGCCTCCTGTCCTTTTCCAGGTCGAGGACCTTGCCTCTTATGCGCTCGGCGACGTCTCCGGCTTCGGCGTAGGAACGCTTGTCGTCGGCGTCCCAGGACAATGCGAATGTCTCACCATCAGGTAGGGGCGCCAGGACACTCGTTTCAATGCTCTTCGCCCGGCCGACGATTCGGCCCTCGCGCTTGCCCGGAAGGTCGTCCTTCATGCGGTATTCGCGCTGGTGAAGATGCTCGTGGATCTTCCGGACGATCGCCGCCGGATCGGTGTCTTCGATCTTCATCGTGCCGGCGAAGCGGCCATACCAGCGTCCTTTCGCGCCCCAGCTCTTCTTGTCGTCGGTCCCCTCGCCGTAGGGGTGAACCTTCGACCACCACAGCCGTTCGAGCTTTTCCTTTTGGCAGTGAAATCCGGGCAGAAGATCCTTCTCGGATAGAAACGCCAGGGCCGCGCGACCGAGATCGTCACGGAGCTTTCTTTGCTCGCTCGTCGGCTTCCTCTGTCCCGTCGGTTTCGTCGCGATCTTGTCGATTGCGGAGATCCACTGCGCGATCACAAGCTCAGGATGGGTCTCGGTAAAGTTGACGATATCGAGCGATTTAGCGGGGTCACTGTTCAAGCGAATCTTCCGCCGGATCTCGTTCCTCGGACCGAATTCTGCATGGCTTCGACCATACGGCTTGATTATCAGCATATGCACCTCCGGATGGTTTATGCACAGACTATCAGCACGTTATGGTCGTCTCAAAGTCTCCGCCTTTAGAGTCAAGAGATCTCCTTCGAAACCCTTCGCCCTTGCGAAGCGGCGATCTGTCGCCGCGGTTCGCAGATCAGGTCCTACAGGCCTACGCGAACCTCCGCACGGCGCTCGAGGCGTCGGTGCTACGCCGCGGCAGGTCGCCAAGGTCACGACCTACGTCGTCTACTATGATCGCTGGATGCTCCCGGTGATGACCCGGTTTCTGCGGGAGACCTTTGGCGACTTCCTGCCGGCTCGGACCCTGGTTCCCGTCCGGCGTCTCGCCCTCGACAGGATGCTGTTCGAGGCCGAGGCCGTCGCGGTCCTCGACCAGGAACGGCCGTCAGAAATGGTCCTGGCGGATGACGTCGACGTCGCTGACGTAGACGATGCCGATGCGCCCGCTCAGCACTTCGTAGATGCTATCGAGCATGGGCTCGAGCCGGGCCGAATCGGTCAGGCAGATGACGAGCACCATGCTGCCGGCCTCGGAGATCTGGCCCATGTCCCAGACGCCCTCGTGCCCGCGCCCGCAGGTCGCCGACAGGACCGTGTAGCCGGTCGCGCCCAGTTGATCCAGGAGGTCGAGAAGCGGGCCTCGCAGGGGCGCCTCGACGATGATCTCGAGCTTCTTCTTGTGATGGGTTTCCATGGTCTGGGCCCCTATCCGGCCGGCCCGAGGATCAGCCCGGCCAAGGCAGTGTAGAGCGGTATGCCGAAAGTCAGATTGAAAGGAAAGGTCACGCCGAGCGAAAGCGTCAGATAGATCGCCGGGGCCGCCTGCGGCAAGGCCAGGCGCATGGCGGCCGGCACGGCGATGTAGGAGGCGCTTGCCGCGAGCACCATCAGGAGCGTCGTGCCGCCGTGGCTCAGCCCGAGCGCCAGGGCCGGCGCCAGAGCCATCGTGGCGCCCAGGATCGGCATGCAGACGGCAAAGACGATCAGGCGCGGCGAGAGCCGGGCGCCGGAGGCCTGGAAGCCGCGGGCGGCGACCAGGCCCATGTCCAGCAGGAACAGGCAGAGCACGCCCTTGAAGGGATCGACGACGAAGGGCGAGACGGCTGCCAAGCCGTCCTGGCCCGTGACCCAGCCGATGATGAAGGCGCCCAGCAGCATGACCACGCTGCCGTTCAGGGAGATCTCGCGCAGCAGGTCGCCGCGCAGGTTGACGCCCACATCCAGGCGGGGGCCGTTGCTGGTGTTGCGATGGGCCAGCCAGAGTGCGGAGAGGATCGCAGGCGTTTCCATGATCGCCATGACCGCGACCATGAAGCCCTCGTAGCCGATGCCGAGCACGCGCAGGGCCTCGGAGGCGGCAACGAAGGTGACCACACTGACCGACCCGTAATGAGCCGCGACCGCCGCCGCGTCGATCGCGGAGAGATCCGTGGTCCGGCGCAGCAGGAAGAAGGCCACGAGAGGGATCAGAAAGCTAAGCGCCGCGCCTGCGGCGACCGTCCCGAACAGGGTCAGATCGGCCCCGTGCTTGCTCACCTCGGCGCCGCCCTTGAAGCCGATCGAGAGCATGAGATAGAGCGCCATAGCCTTGGCGACCTGCTCGGGAATCGTGAGATCCGACCGCAATGTCGCGGCCAGAAAGCCGAGGAGAAAGAACAGCACCATCGGCGAGAGCAGATTGCTCGCGGCGGTGGTCAGAAGAAGATCCATGGGATTGCCCAACCTCGATGTCCCGGGTCGGACCGGCGACCACGGCTGGGCCCGCCCGAGAGCTAGTTCTTTTGATTGATGGGATGTCTCTTGTGGTCGCGCGGTGCGCTAAGGTTCGCTCGCCGACTCTCCTTGCTTTGCGGTCGTGTTGGTTCGTCGCGCCTGGGCCAGCTCGTCGATCACGGTGCCTTGCCAGAGCGGCACGCCGGTGCGGTAGGCGGCCCGGCCGATCATGTGGGCGGCCACGGGGGCGGTGAGCAGCAGGAAGACGATGGCCGCGACGGCACGGGCGACGATGCCCGTATCCCCGAAGTGCACGGCCACGGCGACCAGGATCAGGCCGCAACCGAGCGTGCCCGCCTTGGTCGAGGCGTGCATGCGGATCAGCACGTCCGGCAGGCGCAGCACGCCGAGCGCAGCGGCCAGCGCGAAGAAGCCGCCGGCGACCACGAGGAGGGCGGCCAGGATCTCGGTCATGGCTCGGCCTGCACGTTCTTGGCCTGGCCGGTTGCCCGCGCCTTGCGCCGTTCGGCGAAGCGCGCCAAAGCGATGGTGGCGAGGAACGCGACCAGCGCCAGGGCGATCGCAACGTCCAGGAAAGCCGCGTTGTCCGAGGCGATGGCGAAGAGCGCGCAGAAGGCCACCGCGAGAATCGTGATGAGATCCAGCGCGACCACCCGGTCGGGCAGGCTCGGCCCGCGGGCGAGGCGCAGGAGGGCGAGCAGGATCGCCGCCATGATCAAGGCGAAGGCGACATCGACGGCCAGGGTCAGGATCGGGCCGGCTTCGAGCGTCATTCCAAGGCCTCCCTCACCCTGCGCTCCACGCCCGACTTGAGCTCGCGCCGCAGGGCTTCCGGATCTTCGACGAACATCGCGTGGACATAGAGGGTCTTCTGATCGGGCGAAAGATCGATGCTCAGGCTGCCGGGCGTGAGCGAGATCAGGTTGGCCACGAGGAGGATCTCCGATTCGCCTTCGGCGTCGAGCGGCATGGCGACGATGCCGGGCCGGCTGAGGTGAGTCGGCGTCAGCACGTCCCAGACCACGCGCAGGCTCGAGACGAAGAGCTCGTAGACGAACAGCGCGGCGAGCCGCAGGATGCGCCAGACCCGCTCGAAGTAGGTGCTGCGACCGAACATGGGCCGCGCGACCCAAAGCGCCAGATAGCCGACGCCGTAGCCGAGCAGCAGGCTCGGCAGCGTGAAGCTGCCGACCAGCGCCGCCCAGCTCAGCGCCAGAAAGACGTTGAGGACGAAGATGCTCACGGCACGATCCCCAGCACCGCGCGGACGTAGGCCGCCGGGTCGAGAAGCTGGCCGGCCGCGCGCTCGGCAAAGGCGATGAAGCCCTCCGGGAAGAAGCCGATCGTGACCGTCATGGCGGCGAGGCCTGCGACCGGCAGCAGCAGCGCGGTCAGCTCGCGCCGCTCGACCAGCGCCAGGGCGGGTGTGATGCCGGCCGGATGCGGCTTCCAGAAGACCTCGGCCCAGATCTTGGTCATGGAGAAGACGGTGAGCAGACCGACCACCAAGGCCGTGGCCGCGATCAGGTAGGCCTCGATCTCCAAGCTCGCCTTGACCAGCAGGAACTTGGCCCAGAAGCCCGAAAGCGGCGGGAAGCCGGCCAAGGAGAAGGCCGGCACCAGGAAGAGGATAGCGAGCAGCGGGCTCGCCTTGTAGAGCCCGCCGATGGCGGCAAGATCGAAGGAGCCGGTCAGCCGCCGGGCGACACCGCTGATCAGGAACAGATTCGCCTTCACGATGATGTGGTGGACCAGGTAGAAGACCGCGCCGACCAGGGCGAGCGGCGTGAAGAGTGCGAGACCCAGCACCATATAGCCGATCTGGCTGACGATGTGGAACGAGAGGATCTTGCGGAACTCGTTCTGCGCCGCCGCACCGAGCACGCCGGTGATCATGGTGAGCGCGGCGATCACCAGCAGCATGCCGTGCGTGTAGGCGGTATCGTGGGTGAAGACCAGCGTGAACATGCGGAACAGCGCGTAGACGCCGACCTTGGTCAGCAGCCCCGCGAAGACGGCCGACACCGCGACCGGTGGCGTGTGGTAGGAGGCCGGCAGCCAGAAGAACAGCGGAAAGACCGCGGCCTTGACGCCGAAGGCGACGATGAAGAGCACCGCGACGACGGTGAGCAGGCCCTGGTTCTCCACCGCGCGCACGGCCAGGTGCAGGTCGGCCATGTTGAGCGTACCGGTCAGACCGTAGAGCAGGCCGATGCCCGAGAGGAACAGCGCCGTCGAGACCAGGTTGAGGGCCACGTACTTGATGCCGCCGTCGAGCTGCGCCTTGTCGCCGCCGAGGACCAGCAGGCCGAAGGAGGCGATCAGCATCACCTCGAACCAGACGTAGAGGTTGAAGACGTCGCCGGTCAGGAAGGCACCGCAGACGCCCGCGAGCAGCAC
>JAKSDN010000830.1 GCA_022360075.1 Kiloniellales bacterium
CAGCATGCCGGAGCGAAACACGAAGCGCGAGAGCTTCTCCTTGTAAGCCGCCAGATCCTCGATCGGCCGCGTCGCAACGCCGCTGTCCATGGCCGCCTTGGCCACCGCCGGCGCGATCTCCAGGATCAGGCGCGGATCGAAAGGCTTTGGAATGATGTAATCCGGCCCGAAAGAGAGCTTGTCCGCGCCATAGGCCGACAGCACGACATCCGAGGCCTCGGCGCGCGTGATCTCGGCGATCGCCCGGGCGCAGGCCTGCTTCATCTCCTCGTTGATCGCGGTCGCGCCGACGTCCAGGGCGCCACGGAAGATGAAGGGAAAACAGAGCACGTTGTTGACCTGGTTCGGGTAGTCCGAGCGGCCGGTCGCGATGATCGCGTCGTCGCGCACCGATCGGACCAGCTCCGGGCGGATCTCCGGCTCCGGGTTCGCCATGGCGAGGATCAGCGGATTGGGCGCCATGGTTGCGACCATCTCGGCGCTGACCACCTTGCCGGCGGAAAGGCCGAGGAAGATATCCGCGCCCTCGAGCGCCTCGGCCAGGGTGCGGCGCTCGGTCTCGCTGGCGTACGCGGCCTTGTAGGGATCCATCTCCTCGACACGGTCCTTATGAACGACACCGGAGCGGTCGCAGACGATCACGTTACCGAGCGCCGCACCGAAGCCGAGCAGCAGGTCGAGGCAGGCGAGTGCCGCCGCACCCGCCCCGTTGCAGACGATGCGCGCGTCCTCGATGCGCTTGTCCACCAGGTCGAGGCCATTGAGCACCGCCGCCGCCGTCACGATGGCCGTGCCGTGCTGGTCGTCGTGGAACACCGGGATCTTCATGCGCGCGCGCAGGCGCTTTTCGATCTCGAAGCACTCCGGCGCCTTGATGTCCTCGAGGTTGATCCCGCCGAAGGTCGGCTCGAGCAGCGCCACGGCGTTGCAGAAGCTGTCGATCTCCGTCTCGTCGACCTCGAGATCGAAGACGTCGATGCCCGAGAACTTCTTGAAGAGGACCGCCTTGCCCTCCATGACCGGCTTCGAGGCCAGGGCGCCGATGTTGCCGAGCCCGAGCACCGCGGTGCCGTTGGAGATCACGGCGACCAGGTTGCCGCGCGCGGTCAGGCGCGAGGCCTCGCCGGCGTCGGCGGCGATGGCTTCGCAGGCGGCGGCGACGCCGGGGCTGTAGGCGAGCGACAGATCGTGCTGGGTCGCCATCGGCTTGGTCGCGGCGATCTGCAGCTTACCCGGCGGCTCCTGCGCGTGGTAGTCGAGCGCCTGTTGGTGCAGTGGATCCGACATGTGTTGTCCGCTGTTTGCTCTTGTTGTCGGTCTCAGGTCACGCCTAGCGGATGATGATCTCCGGTCCCATCAGCGCCGTCGGGATGAAGGTCGACAGCCAGGGGATGTAGGTCACCATGATCAGGAACACGAACATGATCCCGAGCCAGGGCAAGGCCGCCCTGACCACGCGTGTCATGGGCATCCCCGCGACCCCCGATGTGACGAAGAGGTTCAAGCCCACCGGCGGCGTGATCATGCCGATCTCCATGTTCACGACCATGATGATGCCGAGATGGATGGGATCGATGCCGAGCGAGATGGCGATGGGGAATACGAGCGGCGCCACGATCACGATCAGGCCCGAGGGCTCCATGAACTGACCGCCGATCAGCAGGATCAGGTTCACGATCACCAGGAACATGATCGGCCCGAAGCCCGCGTCCAGCATGGCCGAAGCGATCGTCTGCGGGATCTGCTCTTCGGTCAGCACGTGCTTGAGGATCAGCGCGTTGGCGATGATGAACAGCA
>JAKSDN010000006.1 GCA_022360075.1 Kiloniellales bacterium
AAGATGGTCTACTGGGTCGGCGGCAACCCCTTTGCCCACCACCAGAACCGCAACCGCCTGGTCGAGGCCTGGCAGCGCCTAGAGACGGTGGTCGTGCACGACTTCCAGTGGACCGCGACCGCGCGTTTCGCCGACATCGTGCTGCCCGCTACGACTTCCTACGAGCGCAACGACATCGAGCAGGTCGGCGACTATTCGCTGAAGGCGATCCTTGCCATGAAGAAGGTGGTCGAACCCGTCTACGAGGCGCGCGACGACTACGAGATCTTCCGCCAGATCGCCGCGCGGCTCGGCCAGGAGGAGGCCTTCACCGAGGGCAACGAGGAGATGGACTGGATCCGCTCCTTCTACGAGGCCGCGGAGTCCCAGGCCCAGGCGAAGAACGTCGAGATGCCGGACTTCGACAGCTTCTGGAACGACGTCGGCGTTGTCGAATTCCCGGTCGGCGAAGAGGGCCGCAGCTTCGTCCGCTACGCCGATTACCGCGAGGATCCGCTGCTGGAGCCCTTGGGCACGCCCTCGGGCAAGATCGAGATCTTCTCGCGCAACATCGAGAAGATGGGCTACGACGATTGCCCGCCCCACCCGACCTGGATGGAGCCGATCGAGCGGGTCAACGGGCCCGGCGCCAAGTATCCCCTGCACATCGCGACCAGCCATCCCAAGTACCGTCTGCACTCGCAGCTCTGCGGCACCAAGCTGCGCGAGCGCTACACGGTGGCCGGCCGCGAGCCCTGCCTGATCAACCCGCAGGACGCCGAGGTCCGCGGCATCGCCGACGGCGACGTGGTACGCGTCTTCAACGACCGCGGCCAGACCCTCGCCGGCGCCATCGTGACCGACGCGATCCGCCCCGGCGTCATCCGGGTCAACGAGGGCGGCTGGTACGACCCCGTCGAGGGCGGCAAGCCCGGCAGCCTGGATGCCTACGGCGACGTCAACAACCTGACCGTCGACATCGGCACCTCGAAGCTCGCCCAGGGCAACTGCGGCCACACCGCCATCGGCGATGTCGAGAAGTTCACCGGCGATCTGCCGCCGGTCAAAATCTTCGACGCGCCCGAAGGCGCCTGAGCGAAACCAAAAGACGCCAGCCTGGCATTGGGAGCCTTTCGGGGCTCCCTTTGTCTTGTCGCCCCTCCCCGCCTGCCGCTCGGGGAGCGGAAAAGGTCCCTTGCGCGCGAACCGCCGAGCCCCAATCGACTCATACTGCGACGACTTCGTCGATTGCAGGAGCCTGGCATGCCGCTGAACTCAGCCGAAGCCGCCTATCGCAGCAACGCGCCGCGTCAGCATGGCGCCATGGAGGGCTCGGAGGCCCCGGTCGATCTCGACACTGTGCGGCACTATCGGCGCGACCGACTGCGCGGCGAGCTGCAGAGGCACGACTACGCGGGCCTGTTGCTGTTCGACCAGATCAACACGCGCTACGCCACCGACGCGACCAACATGCAGATCTGGTCGTCGCACTACGAGACGCGCTGCGTCTTCGTCGCCGCCGACGGCCCGACGGTGCTGTTCGACTACGCCGACCTGCCGCATCTCGCCGAGGGCCTGCCGACGGTCGACGAGTACCGGGCGATACCCTCGTTCTACTACTTCTCGGCCGGGCCGCGGGCGGCCGAGCGGGCCGAGGTCTTCGCCGACCAGATCGCCGATCTGATGCGCCGGCACGGCGGCGGCAACAAGCGCCTGGCGGTCGACCGCCTGTCCCATCTCGGTACCGACGCGCTGCGCGCCCGCGGCCTGGAGATCGGCGAGGGCGAGGCGATCGCCGAGCAGGCCCGTATCGTGAAGTCGCCGGAGGAGCTCGCGCTCATGCGCGCGGCGATCGCCGTCTGCGAGGCCGGCATGGATGCCATGCGCGAGGCACTGGAGCCCGGCATCACCGAAAACGCGCTCTGGGCCAAGCTGCACGAGACCAACATCCGGCTCGGCGGCGAATGGATCGAGACCCGCCTGCTCTCCTCCGGCCCGCGCACCAATCCCTGGTTCCGCGAATGCTCGATGCGCGCGATCGAGCGCGGCGACATGGTGAGCTTCGACACCGACCTGATCGGCCCCTACGGCTACTGCGCCGACATCTCGCGCAGCTGGGTCTGCGGCGCCAAGCCGAGCGACGAGCAGCGCCGTCTCTACGCCGCCGCCCACGCGCAGATCGAGCACAACAAGGCGATGCTGAAACCCGGCATGAGCCTGCACGAGGTCAGCGAGGCGGCCTGGCCGATCCCGGAAGAGTTCCTCTCCAACCGCTACAGCAGCGTGATCCACGGCGTCGGCCTCGCCGACGAGTACCCCTCGATCAAGCACGCCATCGATTTCGCCGCGAGAGGCTACGACGGGCTGCTGGTTCCCGGCATGACGCTCTGCATCGAATCCTTCATCGGCGTCGAGGGCGGCAAGGAGGGCGTGAAGCTTGAGGAGCAGGTGCTGATCACCGAAGACGGCTGCGAGACGCTGTCGGGCTATCCGTTCGAAGAGGACTGGTTGTAGAAGCTACCCTCTCGCCTCTCGCCACCTCTCCTACTGTCATGCTCGGGCTTGACCCGAGCATCCATTCATCCGCTGGCACGGACCGACTGGAATAGTCTGGCAGGCCCGTGCATTGCTCTCCCATGGACCCTCGGGTCAAGCCCGAGCATGACAGTGAGGGTGGACCGGGAGGAACAAGCATCCTCACATCCGCCAGCGCAGCAGATAGCGCTCCGCCCTTCCGATCAGCCAGGCCACGGTCAGCCCGATCACCGACAGCAGCGCGACGCCGGCGATGAGCTGATCCGTCGCCATGAGGTTGCCGGCGATCAGGATGTAGGCGCCGATGCCGTACTCGGCACCGATCATCTCGGCGGCGACCAGAAGCACGATCGCGATCGAGGCCGAGATCCGAAAGCCGGAGAGGATCGCCGGCAGCGAGCCCGGCAGCAGGATCTTCACAACGATCGAGCGCCACTTGAGGCCGAAGCTCTGGCCCATGCGGATCAAGCTACGGTCGACGCCGTCGACCCCGCCGTAGGTGGCGATCACGGTCGGAAAGAAGGTGCCGAACAGGATGGTCGCGATCTTCGAGCCCTCGCCGATGCCGAACCAGATGATGAACAGCGGCAGCAGCGCGATCTTGGGAATGGGAAAGAGCGCCGAGACGACGGGAATGCCGACCGCGCGGGCGACCGAGAACAGGCCGATCGCCAAACCGACGGCAATGCCGGCGAGGCTGCCCAGGACCCAGCCGAAGATCAGGCGCGTAAGCGAAGCCTCCAGATGCAGCCAAAGCTGGCCGGTCTCGACCAGATCCCAAAGCGCCCCGAGCGCCTCGGAAGGCGCCGGCATGACCAAAGGGCTGATCAGGCCGCTGCGCGCGCCGGCCTCCCACAAACCCAGGATCACGGCGAAGGCGAGCCAGCCGAGGCCGCCGACCGGTTGGGGCGCGAAGCCGCCGCCGCGAAAGCGTACCGGGCTGCGCTCAGGCACCGACCAGCTCCTGGTCCGCGGCCTTGGCCTCGTCGCGCAGCAGCGACCAAAGCTCCGCGGCCTTGGCTTCCAGATCGGGCTGCCCGGCGCGACGCTCGGCGAGCGGCCGCTCGATCTCGACCAGCGCGCGGATCCGACCGGGGCGGCGCGACAGCACGGCGATGCGATGACCCAGGCGCACGGCCTCGGCGAGGTTGTGAGTCACGTAAACTGCACCGAAAGGCGCGCGGGTCCAGAGCGCGACCAGGTCCTCGATCAGCAAGTCGCGGGTCTGGGCGTCCAAGGCCGAAAGCGGCTCGTCCATCAGCATGATGGCCGGCTTGACCGCGAGCGCACGGGCGATGGCGACGCGCTGCTTCATGCCGCCGGAAAGCTGGCGCGGGAAGGCCCCGGCGAAGTCGGTCAGGTTGGTCCGCCGCAAAGCCTCGGCGACGATCTGATCACGTGTCGCGGCGCCCATGTCGTGGTCCTCGAGCACCAGAGCGATGTTGCCGGCCGCCGTGCGCCAGGGCAGCAACGCGAAGTCCTGGAACACGTAGGTCAGCGGGTTGAGCGAGCCTGCCGGCGGTATGCCTTCCTGGAGGACCCGGCCCTCGCTCGGCTGCTCAAGTCCGCCGATCAAGCGCAGCAGTGTCGACTTGCCGCAG
>JAKSDN010000706.1 GCA_022360075.1 Kiloniellales bacterium
CCCAGCTCGGGATCTGAACGCCGCGGTAGCCGTGCCCGGCCGCCCAGGCCGCGATCGAGTCCAGGCTGTTGAACGGCGGCTCGTCGCCCGCGAATTGGGCGAGAAAGATCGCCGGCCCCTTGATGGTTCTCATGCTAAGCGCTTCCTCCCTGGCGAATTGTGCGGTAGGCGCAGATCTCTGATCGTCGACCTCTTGGCCCGCGGCATCGAGCAGTTTTGGATAGGACCGACGACATCCCTTTTCTTTAGTCCGCTACGCGGACGCCCCCCACCCCGGCCCTCCCCCTCAAGGGGGGAGGGAAATGAATGCTGGATCTCTGCATGACTATAACTCCCTCCCCCTTGATGGGGGAGGGTTGGGGTGGGGGTGGCCGACGCCCGAAGGCGTCGCGAAGAAGAAGCGTGCATCCCCCCTTGTTCCTTTCAATCTGCCGCCAGTCACTGCGCCAGATGGCAGGCCGCGAACTGATCCGAGGCAAGCTCGCGGAAGCGCGGTACTTCCTCGCGGCAGCGCTCGACGGCGATCGGGCAGCGCGGGTGGAAGTGGCAGCCGGGCGGCGGGGCGAGCGGCGAGGGGATCTCGCCGGTGATCGGCCGGAACTCGACCAGCCGGTCGTCCTCCAGGACCAGCTTGGGCACGCTTTCCAGCAGGGCGCGGGTGTAGGGGTGCTTTGGCCGCTCGTAGACAGCCTCGGTCGTGCCGAGCTCGACCACCTTGCCGAGGTACATGATCGCAACCCGGTCCGAGACGTGGCGCACCACGCCCAGGTCGTGGGAGATGAACAGGCAGGTGATCGAAAGCTCGCGCCGCAGCTTCAGGAAGAGATTGATGATCTGGGCCTGGATCGAGACGTCGAGGGAGGCGACCGGCTCGTCGCAGATCAGCATGTCCGGCTTCATCGCGAGCGCGCGGGCGATGGCGATGCGCTGGCGCTGGCCACCCGAGAACTGATGCGGGAAGCGATCGGCGAATCCCGCCTCGAGGCCGACCCGCTCGAGCCATTCGGCGGCGTAGCCGCGCGCCTCGGCGCGCGGGACGATGCCGTGCGAGACGGCGCCTTCGGCCACGATGTCGCCGACGCGCATGCGCGGGTCGAGCGAGGCAAAGGGGTCCTGGAACACGGTCTGGATCCGGGTCGTGACCTTGCGCCCGGCGGTCATGACCGGCGCGCCCTCGAGCGAGACGCGACCGGCGCTCGGCGTCAGAATGCCCGCGGCGACTCGCCCGAGCGTCGACTTACCGCAACCGGACTCGCCCACCAGGCCCACGGTCTCGCCGCGCTCAATGGTCAGCGAGACCGCATCGACGGCCTGAACCGCACGGGTCTCGACATCGCCGCCGAGCCGCGCGGCGATGCGATCGCCGAGCGTCAGGTGCGGTGAGAAGCGTTTCGAGACGCCGTCGATCTCGAGGAAGCCGGCCATCAGGCGCCGCCGAGCGGAAAGTGGCAGCGGTGCCCGCGCAGGCCGTTGCTCGCCCAGGGCGGCGGCATCGCGCAGGCTTCGGCCGCGTAGTCGCAGCGCGGCGCGAAGGGGCAGCCCGCCGGCAGGTCGAGCAGCGAGGGCGTCGAGCCGCGCACCTGGGAGAGCTCGCGGCCCGGCTCGGCCGTCGCCGGCATCGAGTTGAGCAGGCCTTGCGTGTAGGGATGGCGCGGCTCGCGCAGGACGGCTGCGGTCGGCCCCTCCTCCACGATGCGGCCGGCGTACATGACCAGCAGCCGCTCGGCCAGGCTCGAGACCGTGGCGAGGTCGTGGCTGATCCACAGCAGGGCCGTGCCGCTGTCGCGGGCGAGCGCGCGGATCTCGTAGAGAATCTGCGCCTGGATCGAGACGGCGAGCGCCGTGGTCGGCTCGTCTGCGATGATCACGGCAGGGCGGTGCAGCAAGGCGATGGCGATCGCGACGCGTTGGCGCATGCCGCCGGAGAACTGATGCGGATAGGCGTCGAGCCGGGCCTTGGCGTCGGGAATGCCGACCCGCGTGAGCACCTCGGCGGCGCGAGCGCGGGCCGCCGCCTTCGAAGCCGGCTCGTGCGCGCGGATCGCCAGCAGCATCTGCGCGCCGATCGAGAGCACCGGGTTCAAGGTCATCATCGGGTCCTGAAAGACCATGGAGATGCGGCGGCCACGCACCGCACGCAGCGTCGGTTCCGACAGGGTGACGAGATCGCTGCCTTCAAGGCGCACGGATCCTCCGACGATCCGCCCAGGCGGATCGACCAGGCCGAGAATCGAAAACCCGGTGACGCTCTTGCCCGACCCGGATTCGCCGACCAAACCGAGGATCTGGCCGCGTTCGAGCGTGAAGGAGACGCCGTCAACCGCCTTCACTACGCCGACTCGGGTCAGGAAATGGGTCTGCAGGTCCTCGACCTCGAGCAGCGGCGCGTTCATCGCCTGAGCCTGGGGTTGAGCTGATCGCGCACCTGATCGCCGACGAGATTGATGGCGACGATCAGGATGATCAGCGCGATGCCCGGATAGACCGAGATCCAGTAGCGCCCGCTCATCATGTACTTGAAGCCGTTGGAAATGAGCATGCCGAGCGAGGGCTCGTTGACCGGCAGCCCGAGGCCGAGAAATGAAAGGGTCGCTTCGAGCGCGATCGCGTTGGCGATCTGCACGGTCGCCACGACGATGAGCGGCGGCAGGCAGTTCGGCAGCAGATGGCGAAAGACGATGCGGAAGCCCGAGAGCGGCGTGGCCGCGGCCGCCTCGATATAGTCCTTCCGCCGCTCGGCCGTGGCCGCTCCGTAGGCCGTGCGCGCGAAGTAGGCGTACTGCGCGGCGACCAGCGCGATGACGAGTTGCATCTTGCCTTGGCCCATCAGCGAGACCAGCACAAGCGCCAGCAGCATCGCCGGAAAGG
>JAKSDN010001446.1 GCA_022360075.1 Kiloniellales bacterium
ACGGACGAAGAGGTTCGCGCCTGCTTGGCACTTTGCGCGACCGTCTGCGGCTTTCGGGCCTATCGGTTCATCGCGGATCACTGGTCGAGCCATCTGCCGGGCGTAGGGTCGCGGGCGGAATGGGGACGCACGCTTTTGCGGGCCGGTGAGGGGGCCGAGGAAAGGCTCTGCCATATGGCTGCCTGCGCGGTCCAGGTCTGCAATGGCGACTGGAAAGGCCTGCGCTGGCAGTTGGCTCTGGCCTATGAGGCCGGTGTGCCCGAGGCGGAACTCGCCGAGGCGATTTCGCTGACGATGTTCCCGGCAAGCGTTCCCTCCTATGTTACCGCGGCGCAGATCTGGAAGGACATGATCCGCGAAGGTGCGGTTGACGCCTCCAAGCCATTTCGAATTTGGGCTGGCTTGGCCGGGCAAGGCGGTCATGGGAGCCTTTCGGATGGGTAACAAGGGGGTGCCCCTTCCGACACCCGAAGAGCTTCGCAAACGGTTAGAGGAGCTGGCCCAGTCGCGCGGATTTCTTCTGCCGCATCACGGCGCGCTGGCGGCCGGGGCGCCTGATCTGCACGCGGCCTATCTGACCATGTACAAGGCGCTGACGGTTACGCCGCGGCACCTGAGCCCGCTCGAACGCGAGTGTGTCTGGCTCGGCATACTGGTCACCGTCGAGGAGAGCATCGGCACCCACCACCTGGAACTGTTCAGGTCGGCAGGGGGTACGGACGATATCGCGGCGGCCATAATCGCGCTTGCCGGATTCGCCGAGGGCTACGACAGGTTGCACTTCGCCGAACGCCACTGGTCGGCATATCTCCCGAGCCTGACAGCGGCGGAGGCCTACGATCGGGATGTCGAGGCGCTCAACGCGGGTCGCGTCGACGACGAGCTGGTCGAGCTCTGCCTGCTCGCCGTCCAGTCGGCCCGCGAAAGCCGGGCAGGCATTGTCCATCACCTGAAGAAGGCCTATGCGCGCGGGATCGCCGAAGAACGGCTTGTCGAAGCGCTCGGCTATCTGATCTGGCCGCGCGGCGTGAACTGTTTTCTCGAGGCCTGCACGATCTGGCACGGCTTGATGGCGGCCGGTGAAGTGGCGCCATCGCCCCTGTTCGCCGTCTGGGCCGATATGGCGGGGCAGGGCCCCTACGACAAGGCGTCCGGCGCAACGGTTTCCGGCTTCGACGGCGATCCGTCGCAGGAGTAGACGCAGCGTGCTCCGGTTCCGCTTTTGCCAGACTGAGCGGACCGGACAACCGGGACAGCGCAACCGCCAGACTCAACGGCGTCGATCGGACCATCCGTCTCGGAGTGCAGCTCCGGACGGTCACTTCAAATGGACATACCAGGAGAACTTACGGCCAGATAGATGCGTTGCGGCTTCCGCTGAAGTGAATTAGGTGGCCAATATCAAGCGATGCTGAAAGCGACACATAACCATAGGGATCGTCATTGCGAGCCGAGCGAAGCAATCCAGCCGACTCACGCCTGCGTAGTGGCTCTGGATTGCCCAGTGGCGCCGAGGGGCTGGCTGACGCCAGCTCGCAATGACGGCTGAAGGATAGGTTCGAGTCAATGCAGCTTGGCTTAAGTATCGTTTCTTATCGATAAAAGCACGGCGAACAGCACGACCGAACCACCAAGAAATGTTGCGGCGTTCGGAATTTCCGCGAACAACATGAAGGCGAAAACCGGCGCAAGAGGAGTCTCCAAGCTACTTAAAAGAGCGGTCTGGCCGGATGGAACCCGTTTGGCGCCTTCCGCTAAGGTGACTGAGGCGATGGCAAATAGCAGTCCGAATGCGGCAAGAAC
>JAKSDN010000431.1 GCA_022360075.1 Kiloniellales bacterium
CGAGCAGGGCCGCGAGCACGACGTCGACCACCCGGCCGCCACCGGCCAGCGCGCCGTCGCCGATCTGCCAGGTCCGGCCGGCCTCCGGGTCGTGCAGGATCGTATGGCCATGGAAGCCGATCACGGCCACGTCGCGCGCGCTCACGTCGGCCCGCGCAAGAAGCCGTCGGACCGCCTCGCCGTGGCGCAGGGTCAGGTCGCGCTCGACCTCCGCGACCGGACCGCGGCCGCCCAGGACCCCGCGCAGGCGCGCGCGGAAGGCCTCGTCGTAGGGCACGGTCAGGGCCGGACCCGGCTCGACCAATCGGCGCCCGTCGCTGCGCACGAGCGCGGCGTCGATGCCGTCGAGCGAGGTTCCGCTCATGAGCCCGAGGGCCCAGCGTGGCGTGTCTGCATTCACGGAAGGGATGCGCGGGAACGCCGGCAGGTGATTTGAGAACCGGAAGTGATTGTGCTAAATGCGGCGCCGCACAGCAAGCGGGCCCGGCCCGGCGCCACCACCCTGCCCATCGAGACCATGACCGAGTACCGATCGGACTTCCTGCGCGAGATCACGCGCCGCGGCTTCCTGCATCAGTGCACGGACCTGGCGGCGATGGACACGCTCATGGCCGACGGCCCGGTCACGGTCTACATCGGCTTCGACGCGACCGGCGACAGCCTGCACGTCGGCAGCCTGGTCTCGATCATGTTGCTGCGCTGGCTCCAGAAGACCGGCCATCGCCCGATCGCGCTGATGGGCGGCGGCACCACCAAGGTCGGCGACCCGTCGGGCAAGGACGAGGCGCGCCGGCTGCTGAGCGACGACGAGATCGCGGCCAACATCGCGTCGATCCGCCGCAACTTCGACAACTTCCTGACCTTCGGCGACGGCCCGAGCGACGCGATCCTGGTCAACAACGCGGACTGGCTGGACGACCTGCACTACATCCCGTTCCTGCGCGAGATCGGACGGGAGTTCACGGTCAACCGCATGCTGACCTTCGATTCGGTCAAGCTGCGCCTTGACCGGGAGCAGCCGCTGACCTTCCTGGAGTTCAACTACATGGTGCTCCAGGCCTACGACTTCCTGGAGCTCGCCCGGCGCCACGGCTGCGTCTTGCAAATGGGCGGCTCGGACCAGTGGGGCAACATCGTCAATGGCGTCGAGTTGGGCCGGCGGATCGATCAGCGTTCGCTCTACGGCCTCACCTCGCCGCTGATCACCACCGCCGGCGGCGCCAAGATGGGCAAGACCGCCGAGGGCGCGGTCTGGCTCAACGAGGAGCGGCTCTCGGCCTATGACTACTGGCAGTACTGGCGCAACACGGAAGACGCCGACGTGGGGCGCTTCCTGCGCCTCTTCACCGAGCTGCCGGAGGCGGAAATCGCCCGCCTCGAGGCTCTAGACGGCGCGGAGATCAACGAGGCGAAGAAGGTCCTCGCCAACGAGGCGACCCGACTGTGCCGCGGCGAGGCCGCCATGCAAGCCGCCGCCGAGACGGCGCGCCGGACCTTCGAAGAGGGCGGCCTTGGCGACGAGCTCCCGACGATCGCGGTCGCTCCCGCGGAGCTGGCCCAGGGCGTGGCGCTCTACGAGCTGCTGCGCCGGGCGGGTCTCACGTCCAGCAACGGCGAGGCGCGCCGCTTGATCAAGGGCGGCGGGGCACGGGTGAACGATGCCGTGGTGAAGGACGAAGGGCGCGTGGTGAGCCAGGGCGACCTGTCGGGAGACGGCGTGATCAAGCTCTCCGCCGGCAAAAAGCGCCATGCGCTGATCCGCGCGGCCTGACACCACGGGCGAGCGCGGGCGCCGAGGGGCGATCGTTCTAGCGCTCGTTGCCGGTCGGGAAGACCGTGGGTTCATCCTCGTCGATGCCCTCGCCGCTGAAGACGCCGCGCAGGAATCCCGGTGCGAGGGCCGACAGCGGGTTGACCGAGACCTCCGGCTCCTCGAGCGCGCCTTCGACGTCGTAGACGAAGGCGACCACGCCGCCGCCCTCGCCGCCGGTCAAGATCGTGCCGAGGACAGGAATGTTGTTGAGGATGCGATTGAGAAGGTAGGCCGGCACGATGGTCCCACTGAGGTCCAGGCGCGATTGCCCGAGGTCGATGTCGCCCTTCGTGGTGAGGCCCAGCGACGAACCGTAGGCGCGGATCAGCTTGGTCGAAAGGACGGAATCCGAGAGCGTGAAACTGCCCGTCAGGCGATCGAACTCGATGCCGTCGCTGGTGAGCCCTTCGACGATGCCGGTCAGGGAGGCGACCAAAAGCAGCCTGGCGAGCACGGGCGCCTCGATCACTTTGAAATCGTCGATTTGGATCTCCGCTTCGAGCGGCTGGCCGACCAAGTGCTGGCCGCTGAGCTCGAGCGCGCCGCCGTGCATGGTATCGAGGATGTCCATGGCCCGCAGCACAGCGCCGACATCGAACGCGGTCGCCTGCAGGCGTTGCTGGCCGCTGCCGTCCGGCCCATAGGTCAGGTCGATGCGCTTCGGCTGCCCCCCCTCGTCGCCGCTCGAGCCCTGCGCGGACTCGTCTTCCGCCCAGAGCGCGCGCGGCACCTGACCGTGAAGTTCGATCCGGTTCCAGCCCGTGGCGCTCCGGTCAAGCACCAGGGAGGCGTCCTCGAGATAGCGCCCCGGCGAGAAGGTGAGCGTTGCGAGGGCGTTGGCGATCAGGCGAAGCGGCTTCTCCGGCTCGGCTTCTTCGACGGCCGGATCTACGGATTCGTCCTTCGCGTCTTTCGCCAGGAAAGCCGTGGCATCGAGCCGACCCGCGCCGATCCGGATGTCCAGAGCCTCGCCCTCACGCCGCACGGTGACCTGCCGCAACGCCGTTTCGTTGAAGGCCAAGTCCGCCATCTCCACCCAGGTGAGCTGCTGGCCGGACTCGTCGAATCGGCCCCGGCCGGTCGTGCGCAGCGAGCCGGCCTGGATCTCGAACGAGGGCACTTCGCTAAGCCGACCGTCGTTCAGGACGAGGGAGAGGCGCGCCTCGCCCGCTTCCCCGGCAGCCTTCGACCAGTGAATCTCCGGCGCCTCCAAGCGTGCGGCCTGCAGATTGAGCGCAAGATTGACCTGCGCGCGGCCATCGAACCCTTGCGCCGCGACGACCGAGGCGGCGAGCGGGCCGCTCAGGCCCTCCCAGACGTCGAAGCCGAAGCGCTTGCGCGCGGCATCGTCCATCTCCGGCACGAGCACGCGATAGAGGCTGCGCTGCGGCTGCCGCTCGTCGAAACTCTCGGTCCAGTCGACCTCGATCGGGACGCCGCCGAGCCGCAGGCGGCCCTGGCTGCGCATCCCGTCGTTGTCGAGCTCGAGGGAGAGGTCGCCTTGGCGCGCGTCCTGGCCCAGGAGAAGCCGGCCGATCGAGACCTGCCGCAACGCCGACGAGGCGGCGACCCGAACATCTTCGAATTCGAGCGATTCAAGAAGCGGGAAGCGAAAGCTCACCCGCGCGCTGGCCTGACCGGCGGCGCTCGCCGGATCGAGGCCGAGCTTGTCAACGAGGCCGAGGCGCTCGTGGTTAAGCAGCGCCAATGCATCGCGAAGAGGCCCATCGACGTTCAGATCGATCGCCATCTGCTCCGCCGCGTCGCCGTCGAAGCCGCTGATCACCGCCTCCGATTCCCTCACCACGAGCTCGTCGAGCCGGCCGCCGGCGATGGCAAAGCTGAGGCTGCTCCGGTCGAAGCGGGCTCGGCCCGATACATCGACGACGGGCGGCAGCGGCCGGAGGAAATGAACGTCGAGATCGCGGTACTTGAACGTGCCGCCGAACGCTTCCAACTGGGCATTTTCGAAGTCGCGATCCGGCAGGGTGAGAGCGACCGCAAGCTCGGTCTCTTCGGCGGTGCCCGTCCGGATGTTCTCCACGACCCACTCCCGCGCGTCGTCGTCCAGGCCGAGGGGCCAGTAGAGAGGAAGCTCATCGAGCTTCAGGTCGATCAGGCGCGCCTCGCCTTCGAGCCTGTAGCCCGGGCCATTTTCCGACCGGCTCAAGGCGCCGCTCAGCGCCACACGGGGCCCCGGCCGTTGGGCGTCGCCGAAGTCGATCTGAACCGTGCCTATCTCCAGACGCCCGGCGGCGCCGTCGAGCTTGCCCGCCAAGGCTAGCTGTTGGAACGGGCGCGGTTCCGGCAGGCGGTCGGGCAAAGAAATGACGCCATCCTTGCCGCGGATCTGGAACTCCACCGCCTCGATCGAGCCATCGATGCCGATCGTGGCCGATGCCGTGCCGCGAATCGCCACGTCGAGGGCGCCGAGTGCCTCGAACTCGGGCGAGAGGCTGGCCAAAGCGGCGGGGCGCAGATCGGTGACGCTGGCCGCGAGGTCCACGAAACGGCTTGAGCGCTCGTAGATGAAGGCGGCTTCCAGCCGGGTCTCCGGTCCTGCCTGGGCGAGGTCCAGGGTGACCTCCCCGGCGAGGCCCGCCTCGTCGCGCCTGAGCTCCAGCTCGGCGTTCGGCGCCCGCCAGTCGATGTCCAGCACCTCGTCGCGCAGGTAGAGCCGGCCAGCGCTGATGCGCACGACCTCCAGATAGGCTTGAGGCTTGTCCGGGTCGGTCGGCGACGCGAAGTCGTCGAGAATCGACGGTAGCACCTGCGAGATGTCCGCTTCCTCCGCCGCCGCCTCCGAGGCCTCGAGGCGATCGACCGGTTCGGCTGAGCCGAGCCGTATGCGGCCGTCCGCCTCGCGTACCAGCAAGACCGAGGCGCCGATCACCTCGACCGAGGTCGGCGCCACCAGGCCACGGGCCAGAGCCCGGGTGCTGAGGGTGACGGAGATATCCGGCACGGTCGCCAGTACGCGCCCATCACTGTCGCGTACGCGCATACGGCGGGCGCGCAGATCGACGTTGCGCGGCCATCCCTCCCAGGTCAGCACGGTCTCGCCAACCTCGACCTGGAGGTCCGACTCTGGGTCCTCGAAGGCAGCTTCGAGATACGGCGTGAGGAAGTCGAGATGCACCGGACCGGACGAGAGACGCCAGACGGAGACCCCGGCGAGGATCAGCAGTCCCGCGAAGAAGCCGAGGATAATCTCCAGCGCGATCAGGGAGGAGCGACGGATCAAGGACCTTCGCCCCCCACGCCAACATGGCGCGCGCAGGCGGTCGCTCGAGGCCGACACCGGCGGCAAGGCGCGTGTCCCGCTTCGGCCTTGACCCCGGCCATGGGCTTCCGCAGCCTCAGATCAGCCACACCTGTGAGCCTGGCTTGGCATGTACTTTCTGGACACACCTGAGGGACTGCCCTCCCCGGGCAACGTCGAACGGGCGGCCGACGGGATCGAACGGTGGCGGGAACACGCGGCCCGTTTGGAACAGGCGGAACAGCGGAACACGGCGCAGGCACTCGTTCAAGATCCAGCCAGCCGCCGCCTCTTGGAAACGCTGTTCGGCAACAGTCCCTTTCTCACCCGCTGTGTTCTGGCAGACCCTGCTGCTTTCCTGGACCTGCTTTCGACAGGACCCGATGCCGTCGTAAGCCAAGTCAACGGGGCGCTCAAGGGCGAACTGGCCGCCAGCCTCGACCGCGCCGGGGTCGCCAAGGGGCTGAGGGTCGCGCGCCGCCGGGTCGCTCTGGCCACGGCCTTGGCGGATATCTCGGGCCACTGGCCGCTCGAGCGCGTGACCGGCGTGCTCAGCGACTTCGCCGCGGCGGCGCTCTCCTGTGCGCTCAGCCATCTGCTGCGGGTCGCCGAGCAGCGCGGCCAGCTCGGCCTGGCCGCGCCGGAGGCGCCGGAACGCGACTGCGGATACGTCGTCTTGGCCATGGGCAAGCTGGGCGCCGGTGAGCTCAACTACTCCTCGGATATCGATCTGATCATCCTCTACGATCCGCACAAGGCCGCGCTCGGCGAAAGCGCGGACGCGCGCTCGACCTTCGTACGCCTCACGCAAGCATTGGTGAGCCTGATCGAGGAGCGCACCGCCGACGGCCACGTCTTCCGCACGGACCTGCGGCTGCGCCCCGACCCGGGCGCCATGCCTGTGGCGATCTCCTACAACGCCGCCATGGCCTACTACGAGAGCATGGGCCAGAACTGGGAGCGGGCGGCCATGATCAAAGTCCGCCCGCTGGCCGGCGATCTCGCGCTGGGAAGGGCTTTCGTTTCCGAGCTGAGGCCCTTCGTCTGGCGCAAGAACCTCGACTTCTGGGCGATCGACGACATCCACTCGATCAAGCGGCAGATCAACACCCATCGCAGCGGCAGCAAGCTCGAGCTGCCCGGGCACAACGTGAAGCTCGGCCGCGGCGGCATCCGCGAGATCGAGTTCTTCGTCCAGACCCAGCAGCTCATTTTCGGCGGACGCGACCCGAGCCTGCGCAAGGCGCGCACGACCGAGGCCCTGGCGGCGCTGGCCGAGGCCGGACGCGTAGATCAGGAGGTGGCGCGCGAGCTGACCGACGTCTACCGCTATCTGCGGCGCGTCGAGCACCGCCTGCAGATGGTCGACGACCAGCAGACCCACAGCTTGCCCAAAGACGAGGACGGCCTGGCCCGTATCGCCTGCTTCCTCGGTTACGACGACAGCGCCGCCCTCGGCGAGGCGCTGCTCGCGAACCTGCGCCGGGTCGAGCGGCATTACGGCCGGCTGTTCGAGGAGGCACCCTCGCTGTCCGGGCCGGGCAACCTGGTCTTCACCGGCGGCGAGGCCGAGCCGGACACCCTGGCCACGCTGAAGGGCCTGGGCTTCGGCGACGGCAACAAGGTCTTCCAGATCGTCCGAAGCTGGCATCACGGCCGCTTTCGCGCGACCCGCAGCACGCGCAGCCGGGAGCTCCTGACCGAGCTGATGCCGGCCCTGCTGGCGGCGCTCGGCAAGACGCCCGATCCCGATGGTGCCTTGGCCAAATTCGATGAGTTTCTGTCGGGACTGCCGGCCGGCGTGCAGCTCTTCTCGCTGCTCACGGCCAATCCCATGCTGCTCGAGCTGTTGGCCGAGATCATGGGCAGCGCGCCGACGCTGGCCGAGCGGCTGAGCCGCACGCCGGGCCTGCTCGACGCGGTGCTGACGCCGGGCTTCTTCGGCCACATGCCGGACAAGCGCGCGCTTCAGGCGAGCTGCCGGAAGGCCCTGGAGCAGGCGCGCGACTTCCAGGACGTGCTCGATCTCGCGCGTCGCTGGGTCAACGACGAGAAGTTCCAGGTCGGCGTCAACGCCCTGCGCCTGACCATCGACGTTGACGAAGCGGGCCGGGCCCTCAGCCACATCGCCGATTCCGCCCTGCAGGCCGTCTTCGGCCCGGTCCAGGAAGAGCTCGCCCGGGTGCACGGCCGGGTTCCGGGCGCCGAGGTCGCCATACTGGCACTCGGCAAGTACGGCGGCGAGGAGATGACACCCTCCTCGGACCTCGATCTGATCTTCATCTACGATCTGCCCGAAGGCACGCCGGCCTCCGACGGCGCGAAGCCGCTCGACCCGACCCAGTACTTCGCCCGCCTC